>CALIEE010000311.1 GCA_938022485.1 uncultured bacterium
AATTTGAGGTTGAGCAAACCAGAGAAGACCTCAGAAAGCGCCTAAGAGCTACAGCTGATGTTACAGGCGAGAAACTTTCTGATGCAGAAATTGATGCAGCAATTGACAGTTTTTTTTCAGGTCTTTACCGCTTTAAAAAACCTGAAAAAGGTCTAAGTTACAGGCTGGCCACTTTCTACGTTAACCGTAAGAAAATTCTTAGATTAGTTCTTATCCCAATTACCCTACTTGCTCTTCTTTTCACAGGCCTTTGGTCTGCAGAAAGAACCTGGGAAGATAGAAAGCTAGGTAAAGAAGAGCAAAAGATCGAGCTAGAAATTGAGAAAATTTCGACCAACTACATTGCATTAAATAAGCGCTACGATCTACTTCAAAGAGAAGCCAAACTACTACCAAAAGAAAAGAACCAAGCTAGTTTAGCTATGGCCAAGGCTGCTGCTCTAAAAGACTCGCTGGGGAGCTACTTCGAAAAATTTTCTAAGAACGGAAGAGTGGACTCAAAAATTACCACTGCCAATATGAGGCTAGCCGAAGCGGAGTCGGGTGAAATCAAAAACCAACTAGAAAAGTACGAAAACTCTATATCAGAGGCAGAAAATTCAGTTAGGAACTTTAAACAACTCTCCGTTCTTCCTGAGCAAATTGATTCAAACCTGAAGTTAGCTGGTTCGGTAGCAAAGTCTGAGAACGCTAAAAACCTAGTAAGTGATTTAAAACAGCAAGCTTTAGCCCTTAAAGACTCAAAGGACGCCAATGCTCTAAGAGAACTACTTACGGATACAGGGGGCGCTGTGAGTAGCTTACAACAGGACTACCGAATTGAAATTGTTAATCGAGCGGGAGTGAAGAGCGGAATCGATAGATACTTCACTAATGACAAAGGGAAAAGAGTTCCTGCCTACTACCTAGTGGTAGAAGCAATAGGAGACTCAGGAAAGCCCCTCACTATGCCAGTAGTTAACGCAGAAACTGGCAATACAGAGAAGGTCAAAGTTTGGGCTGAGCGAGTGCCTGAATCAGTCTATACCGCGGTGAAGCAAGATAAAATCAAGGATGGAATTATCAATAATAGGCTTTTTGGTTTCAAAAAAGCTGGTAGCCTGTCTGAGCAAATAGTTTATCCTGGCACTGAACAGGCCCAGGCCAGAGACAGACAAAGGATTACTCGTTGGTAAGACGACCTAAGCTAAAAGATTATCGAGAATAGAAAAACATAGAATGGCAACACACGGAAAAAACGTTTACCTAAGTCTCTACGAGACTATCCGAAACTTAGAGAAAGATTCTCGAAGTCTTAGCTCAAACCTTTCAAATGCCGAGTCTCAAATTCGAAATCTGGTCAGCACTAGAGAAGAATTATTTAAGAAACTAGCAAACGAGTATCTGCCAGAAATGGACTCCGATTCAATCGGCTCAACTCTTCATCAAATTCAGCACGACATACACCGAATTTACGAAGAAAAAGAAGTGCATCGCCAAGAGCTTGAGGCCGAAGCCGGCGCCTTGGTCTCTCGAAAGAAAAACCTAGAAAAAGACTATGAGACCTTAACAGAAGAGCTCAATAAACTGGCTGAAAAAAGACTTCAGCTAGAAGAAAAAGTAGCAGGTAAACTAGAGAAAGATGCCAAGTTCAAAGAACTCTGCGAACAATCCTCACTCAGTGGGGAGAAGGTCAAACAGTACCAAATCAGAGCAGAGGAAATGGCCAGGGAAGCTGAAGAGAAGCTTCCAGAATTTAAAGAGGATAAGCTTTTCAGCTACCTTCTTGACTGCAATTACAGCACAGCTCGTTATAAGGGCCGAGGACTTAGAAAAAGAATGGACCGCTGGGTAGCCAGACAGGTCAAGTTCACTGACCAGTATAAGAACTTTCAGTTTCTTCAGACCACCCCTGGCATAATGTCTATAGAGGTTGAAAAGCTTCAGGATGATTTAGACAACCTGATGAAAGAAGTCTCAAAGATCGAGAAGGTATATCAAGACAAGTATGGTCTGACTTCTGTGATAGAAGAGGGTCTAAAGGTTGGGCAACAAAGAGAGGAGCTTATGGCTGCTCTTGAGGAGCTTGAAGAGTCCTATGCGCAGATCGTAGGGGCAAGAGAGGAGCTTGAAAACGACCGAGGGCATTACCATAAAAAGGCCCTAAAAAAGATTAAGGCATTTCTTGAAAGTCAGCCAGTTAACAAGCTTAGGAAACAAGCTGCCGAGCAACCAGGAAAGTCTGATGACCTGCTGGTTGACCAAATTGACAGAATCGAGACAGCTATTGATCAAGCACGCGAGCAGGCACTTAGGGCAGAGACTGAGCGAAGTCTTTCTGAGAACAAACTCGAAAGCTTGGGGCGCATATGTGCCAAGTACCGCAGAAAAGACTTCGACTCAGCACGATCTTTTTTTAGCGAGAAGTTTAGTATCGCAGAATATCTAACTGCTTTTATGGGCGGCTCAATGACTGAGGCCAACTTTTGGTCAGCCCTTGTTCAGAATCAACACTTTTCAAGACCAGCACGAGGCTATAGCCCAATCTTCGACCAAGTAGGGCCAGGCACAGTGGATATGGCAGGAGTCTTTGGACGGGCTCTAGGGGAGATGATTCTAAGTGGACAAATGGGCAGAAGACGTCGAGGTTGGACCTCTGGCTTCCCTGGAGTTCCGCGAGGGGGTCGTAGCAGAAGAAGCCCCAGACCAAGCATGCCGCGAACACCTAGAAGTTTCGGCGGAGGAGGCGGATTTTCTAGCGGAAACGGTTTCTAGTTCAATTTAATTCTAAACAATTTCAATTAAGGTTTAAACAATCAGAAAAGGAGAAAACAAATGAAAGCACTACTTAATTTTGCAAAGAATATTGGCCAAAAGCTTTTTGATAAGGAAGAAGAGGCGGCACCAAAAATCCAACAGCACATAGAACAGAACAACCCCGGAATAGAGAATATTCAGGTTCAGGTTGAGAACGGAGTAGCTAAGATTCATGGCCAGGCCAAAGACGCAGAGGCCTTAGAGAAGGCGGTGCTATTAGCTGGAAACGTTCAAGGAATTGAAGAGGTAGATGTTTCTCAAGTTGCAGGAAGCAAGGTTGAAGACATTTCTCCAGAGGTTCAGTATTACGAAATTTCTTCAGGAGACACTCTCTCTAAAATTGCAAAGAACTTTTACGGTGATGCCAATAAATATCCGGAAATCTTTAAAGCAAATAGAGAAGTAATTCAGGACGCTGATAAGATTTATCCTGGTCAAAGAATTAGAATCCCTGCTCTTTCAGCATAGACTGGTGGCAGGCTAAAAAAAGGGAGATGAAAGACTTTCAACCAGTAAAGGCTGCTCGGCCTTTCATTTCCCTTTCAATCTATGGTCTTTCATCTAAGATAGCGCCGTTGTTTTGTTTACTAAAGCTTTTCCAAAACATTGGATGGCCCATTCGGCGTGTTCATTCGAAGTAGGCCACTCAAATCCATCTTCGTAAGTTCTGTTTCCCACAGAAATTTTGGTCAACATACACTCTTCGCCTGGCACTGCTAGTGAACTCTTGATTACGGCAAGATTTTTAAACTTGCATCCTCGAGTTCTGCAAAATTTACGCAATACACCCTTAATTTCTCTCTTTTCATGAGTGAGCCACTGATGCTGGGCACCGGCAGCTTCGTGAAGCAGAAATTCAACTTTAGATGATCTATGAGTCTCTAAAGCACGGTTACCGACTAACAACACCGCAAGAATAACAAAAAGAGCATTACACCAAAATCGAAGTAGCTTACGTTTAGCGATATTCATCAACTTTCCTCTTGTGTTGAAAACCACTCCACTGAGTTGCAGTTGAGTGGCTTCCAGCAGCTAAGGAAAATTAAAAACCTAAAGTCTTTCTCTACCCGAAGTGAAATAATATAATTTTAACCTATTAATGTGAAGTTTAAGCGCTAAGTTGAGCTAATTATTAATATTTCAGGGCCTCCCAAGCATTGCCCTGTTCCCCTTTTTTAGTTACCCTCCCCCTCCAACACCAGCACCCTTAGCTCAGCTGGATAGAGCAACTGGCTTCGAACCAGTAGGTCGGGCGTTCGAATCGCTCAGGGTGCGCCATTTTTTTCATTCAAACATAAGTTCTAGCCGAATTCGAACCAGTAGGACGATGAGGGTGAAGGGCGAAGCTCTTCAGAAAGTGCCAACTGGCACTTTCGGCCCGAAGAGAGCGTTCGAATCGCTCAGGGTGCGCCATTTTTTCTTTCAATCACTTATAGATTCTTCTAAGCTCCTTAAGTTTAGGTTTTTGGGTGTTCCTTGTATAGTCTATATTGTTCCAATATCTATTAAAGACCCAAGTATAACCCGTAAAGGATGGCTCATGAGTTTTTGCCCAATTCCTCAAGTTATTTGTTATAGCCTGCTCTTCCTAGCATTAGCCTGGCCTCAAGAAAGGTCTTGCAGAGAAACAACTACATTTGGGCAAAACCAAAATAGATATAGTTTTACCAGATGGCTTTGTCTCGATTACTGAAGACATGCCGGTTCTGAAGGATGTAGTCGACAGAATGGCTAAATCGAGTCCGCTTAAAACCATCTACGGAAACTACATCCCCGAAAGTTCTGTGGGTGCTGCCTTATCTGGTGACGAAAAAGCACATGAGAGAAATGCCACTCTTGAAATATACCTAGATTATAGGAAAAACGAGGTAGTCTCCAAGGCAGACTTTGCTACATTGAAGGAGATTAAAAAAAGACATTTAATAGAAATATTTAAATTTGGAAAGGTTGATAAAGAAGGTAGAACGTTCTTATACCCTCACTTCGAATCTGATAATATTATTTCGAGTTCTAAAATCGATTTTGATTTTGAAGGAGAAAGCTCAAAGGAACTTGTAGCTAAAACCTCCTCTTATGTACACCTTGGCAGTTCAGTTGTAACTTTGCACGTAACCGGAAGTAAAGATGACCTATCTTGGACTCGTGAAACTTGTAGGAAGTGGGCTGAAAAGTATGTCGATAAACATTCACATATAAGTTCCCCTTTAGTTAGGGAAAAGCCTAAAGGCTCTCCGATGGCTTCTAGAAGTAGATTTGCCACGTACATTCTTATTATTTTTGGGTTCCTGTTACTATTTGGATGGGTATTTGCAAAAATAGAAGGCCGGAGTAAAACCAATCACACCAAAGCCTAAATACCGGTAAATAGAGTGGACCAGAGGTCTTACATGATGAAGCAATCTAGGCTTACCTCTCTCTACTTCTATCTTCCTAACAGTTTTGGAATATCAACACCTCTAATATCCTGAGCCTTAACGGAATCTAGGACTGGCACAATCTCTTTGTCCACCATTCTCTGATAATCGTAAATTGTTCTAATTGAGAGCCTACCAGAACAGTGTGTCCATATAACGCGCACACCACTTTTCAACTGAAGGGGCTTTTCTTATCTCAGAATGCTCCGCTGCAGGATCTTTTCCATTCTCGATCTCAGAGCTAAGAAACTTAGCTTTTTTTCTAGAATCATGAAGGGAGACTAGCTCTACCTTGCCAATTGTAATTCTTCTTTGCTGCCCTGTAAAATTACGAAAACTCAAATAATACGAGAACCACTTTTAGTGACCCTAACCCCGAAACTACTACCTCTCAATTGAAAACCTGAATCCCAGAAGAACTCTCTATCTTTAAGAGTAGATAGTTTCCTAACCTTAGAGTCTGTCAAAGCTTGAGAAGGCATATATTGGTCACCAATTGGTCAACAAAACATCTTAAACAATATGTATAAAAATGAAATAAAATGTAATGACCTAGTACTAAATTGAGAACTTAACCTAGTCAAATCTTTACGTATTTGAAACGGGGTGAAATGGCATGCAACAAGGCACTAGACTAACTTCGAACCAGTAGGACGATGAGGGTGAAGGGCGAAGCTCTTTAGAAAGTGCCAGCAGGCACTTTCTACACGAAGAGAGCGTTTGAATCACTCAGAGTTAGTGAAGATTCCTCAGAACAGATTCTATAAAAGATAAAAGGCCCAGGGAACGACGAAATTCCCTGGGGTGGTAATCCAAAACCAGAATTGGAACGAGATATGACTTACTGTGCTATTCCCAGGAGACAGATAATTCCACGCTCTTTAGCGTCTTCCCAGATTCTTCGAAGCTGATTGTATTTTGCAATTCGATCGGATCTAGAAAAACCACCTGTCTTGATCTGGCCACAGCAAAGTGCAACAGCTAAATCGGCGATCGTTGTATCCTCTGACTCGCCGCTACGATGGGACATGACGCATTGATACCCAGCTTTGACAGCTTTGGCTACAGCTTGAAAAGTTTCAGTCACCGTGCCAATTTGGTTCACCTTAACAAGGAGGGCATTAGCGAGGCCTTTGTCAATCCCTTCCTGAAGAATTCGAGGGTTAGTACAGAACAAATCGTCGCCAACCAGCTGCAACCTCTTCCCCAAACGGTCGGTTAACAACTTCCAACCATCATGGTCGGTATCAGCCAACCAGTCTTCAACAGAAATTATTGGATATTTAGAGACCCAATCCTCCAAAATCTGAATCATCTCCTCACTAGTTCTGTTAGCACCATTGAAATCATAGAGTCTTGTGCCCTCATCGTAAAACTCCGTAGCCGCGGCATCGATGCAATAGTTAAACATCCCTTCGAATCCAGCATCACTCACAGCCTCATCCAACAACTGAAACGCTTCTTCATCAGAATCCAAATTAGGCGCAAAACCGCCTTCATCCCCCACTGAAGTGCCGTGACTAAGAGCATCGAGTCTCTTTGCCAGGCGATGTTGTACCTCAGAGCAAGCATCCAAGGCAGATGGTAAATCTTCGAAAGCTCCATACTTAGGCTGAATCATTGCCTCCTGCATGTCGATACTGTTGTTAGCATGTTCACCCCCGTTGATCATGTTCATCATCGGGAGAGGAAATATCAATTCTTCCGGAATTAATCCTTTGTTCGAATTGATTAATTGCCAAGCGTATAAGTATAGAGGAAGATTCGAGGCATTGGCAGCCGCATGAAGAGAGGCCATCGATATACTCAGAATAGCGTTTGCGCCGTACACCTTTTTATTGGAGGTGCCATCCGCATCAATCATCGCCTTGTCTATGGCAGCTTGATCAAAAACGTCCATCCCGCAGACGACTTTATATAGCGGGCCTAAAACATTAGTTATAGCCTGCCGAACGCCTTTTCCGCCTCGCCTTTTCTCGCCATCTCGAAGTTCTAAGGCTTCATCGTCTCCTGTGGATGCTCCACTGGGGACAATCGCTCGCCCTTGGTCGTCCGAGCTGGTTACTACATCGGTTTCTACTGTCGGATTTCCACGAGAATCGTCTACTTCCCGAGAACGTAAAGCCGCAATAGTGTTAGTCATATTCATTCTACTCCAAAAATGTTGTATAAAACCCCTAAACCCAAAGGGGAACCTTTAGACCAAGATTCACCTAATTCTAGGCAATTCTCAGGCCCTCAGAATAGTTGACATAAAAATAATGAGCAAATGCACTTTACGAAGCTGAATTTGGTTTTTTTAGGTAAGTTAAGTTCGATAACTCCCAAATTTTTAGGAATTCAAAAAGATTATTGCCTTAGGTAATAGAAGCCAAACAAGAAGTATAAACCCCGACTTACCAGAGTATCTTACTTGGGTGGGTTACGATGCGATCTTTGGAGCAAACTAGCTTACTTACCTCCTAAGAAATAAAGAACCTTCTCTTCAAGTGCACATTTACCCCTCAACCACGGCTTCAGCGAAAGGTTGATAGGTGCTCCAAAAATCTTTAGCCATTGAATCTGGAAAGACATGCTGGCGATTGCAATTAATCGCAGCAATTATATCTTCTGAAACAATTGATACAGGCTCACCCTCCATGCCAATTGATTTAGCCATGTCAGTTTCAATCGGTCCTGGGTGGACGCTTATCACCGCAATTCCTTTTTCTTGAAACTTATCCTTTAAAGCCTGAGTAAAAGAATAAGCGGCAGCTTTAGATGCACAGTAAGTGCTAAAATCAGCAAAACTTCTAAGCGAAGCAACAGAATTTAATTGAACAAAAATCCCCTCGCCATTATTTTCAAGAATCGGAGCGAAACTCTGAGCCATACGAACAAGTCCATAGACATTAACCTCAAGTTCTTCTTTAAAAGTTTCTATTGTAGACTCTGAGAGAGGATCACAAACATTGAGAATCCCAGCATTATTAATCACTAGGTCCACGTCAGTCGCTGCTTTAGCTGCAGCCTTGATACTTTCAGGTTTATTAAGATCAATTAAAACTGGAGAAACTTTCTCACCGTGCTTTTTAACCAAGGAGTCAGCTTTTTCTAGAGAACGAACTGCAGCATAAACCTTCTTAGCACCATGGTTAATCAAGGAATCTACTATAGCCTTACCAATTCCCCTGTTAGCACCAGTTACTAATGCCGTGCGACCTTCTATTTCTGATTTCATGCTAATCCCCATTTTGTGAATATCCAACAAACATACTTTAGTTTAGACGTAATCTATCGTTGGATATTCCCTCACAGGACCACTAATAAGGCAAGTCGGAGCAAAGTTCCGGTAAACAAAAAAACTGGGCTAGTCTCCCCAGCTTCTCCATTCTACATCATCGTAGATATAAAATAGGCGAAGCCTAAGATTGCTCTTCGGCTTCTCAATCACTAAAACCTTAAAAATATGCCTCAGGCAACCAAACTCGCGTATTGGTAATAAGAACATGGCCATCAACTGTATGGTGTTCTTGCTCTTCCCATTGCTTAGCCAATATCTTAAATATATCCAGACGATCCATTGAACCATGTTTCTGGTGAGCAAGATCAGCTTGAGATCCTAACTCTCCAGACATGCTTTCTAAAAGCTCCGAGGTCGTAAAGAATATTTTCAATAAACTTGGTTCATCGAAGGTTTCAACAGATCTGGGAGTCACTACCAATGCTACAAGTAGTCTGACTTCTCTAGTCTTTGCATTCGCCATTTTGAATAAAGCTCCATGAGGATATATCAAAGAACCCGTCTCTCTGAGAAGATTTGCAAGAGCTCGCTGATCCTCACCAAGATCCACTATCCTAGGCTCAGTTTGTTTAGAAGCAAAGTTTTT
>CALIEE010000312.1 GCA_938022485.1 uncultured bacterium
GGTCTCTAAAGATGAGATTGCTACTGCTAACCTCATTATCCATGAATTACTTCACAATACTCTGTGGATTAGGAATCACGTATCCTTCAATGAAACCATGGCAAATGTAACTGGAGCAGCAGGAGCAATTGCTTACTTTGAACTAAGGGACGGGCCGAACAGTCCACTAGCCATCAAAGCTAAAGAAAGGTTCGAGGACGAACTTCTATATGCCGAATACCTTGGAGAATCCATCCATAGAATCGAAGATCTATATAAACAAGGCCTTTCCAAAGATGAGTTGTTAGAAGCTCGAAAAGTTTTATTCGAAGACATTTTGGAAGGGTGGAAAGCAGTAAAGCCAAAGTTGAAAACTGGAGGGTATAGTAGCTTCGGAAAAACCCTAAACAACGCCGTAATTCTCTCAAGAAAAGCTTATTTTGACCGATACAGAACTTTCTACGAGCTATATAAACTAAAAAGTGGATCCAACTTTTCAGTGTTTTTGGAGCAGATAAAGGAACTAGCTGAAATCGCCAAAAGCTCAGATACTGAAATTTGGCAACTACTGGAAGATTTTATTGCCTCAGACCTTACCCCGGCAACTCCCAGAACAGCTATTCAGCAATGATTGCTTGTTCTCTGATTTTATTTTAGAAAGCTTTGAATCTTAAATAGGTGTTAGGAGTAATATGTCAATGATGCCAAAAGGTCGTCCAGGCTCCAGAGACAAGGGCGGCAAAAATCGTATTTCTTCCGGTGTGATTATAGAATATGAACACCACGGCAATCCCGTGCTCGCGGTCGTAAACAAACCTATAAAAAAGAAATGGCTGGTCCTCGATGAGAACTCAAAAGAAATTTCTCTAGCAGTAGAAAGAATCTACCTACTTCCAGCTCGACTCCCAGCTACCGACTGGCCAAAAGGAAAAAAAGTTAGCTTCCTTCAACAACTTTCCAAAAAAGCCAACCAAAAAGTAACCTCCTTGGACATGGAGGAAGTTTGGAAAAAATGTCAGGCTAGTGGGGAAAAAAGTGAAAAAGCTCAGTCGATAAGTGACCATACCCGCGCAGTTTTTAAAAGCGATCAAATCGTCCAACACTTAGCCCTAAGAAGAGCATTTTTACAGGATGAGGTTTTCTTTAGTCGTCGAGGACAAAACTTCCAAGCACGAAAAGAGCAAGACGTCGAAAAACGAAAAAAGGAAGCAGAGAAGAAGGCTGAAGCTTCTGAGAAAATCAACCTACTAATTTCAGCAATCGCTAGTAGATTGAAAGATCAAAACACAGAGCTTCCTGAAGAAATTAGCCTAATAGAAGATTTGGCTCTATGGGGAGTTAAGCATGCTTCCGCTAAACAAGCTCGAGAAGTATTAACTAGATGTTCCGATGAAATCGAAGGTTTTAAGCTAGATGGCAAGCCAGCTGACCAAGCAATGCTCCTTTTAGAAAAGCTGGGCCATTTCAAAGAAAACGAAAATCTTCCTGTAATCAGACATAGAGTCGCCAGAGTCTTTTCTGAGGAAGTTATGGAAGCGGTGGAAGCCGTTGCTGAAATAGAGATCGATCCAGCTGCGGAAAACACCTCTGGCCAACGAGAAGACTTCAGTGGACTGTGCTGTATTAGTATTGACGGGATTGGCACTCAAGATATTGACGATGCCCTATCTTTTGACTCTGAGACTGGAGAACTAGGAATTCATATCAGTGATGTTTCAGAACGAGTTCAACCTGAGTCTCTACTAGACAAATTGGCTATCTCCCGGGGAAGTTCCATTTACTGCGCAGATGAGAGCATACATATGTTCCCGGATGCGCTCTCTTGCGACAAACTAAGCCTCAAGGCAGATCAACTGCGACCCGCAATTAGTTATATAGTTAAGCTATCAGATAACGGTGAGGTCGGTTCCTTTAGAATAGTCCGCTCTGTTGTAAAAGTAGCTGCTAACTTAAGTTACGATTTAGCTAATGGCGAACTCTGTGATGGAACTAGCGATCTCGCACCTGATATTAAATCAGGCCTACTTTCACTTTGGGACATGGCCGCCAAAAGAGATGCATTCAGAATAGAGTCGGGCGCCACACATCTAGACCGCAGAGATCTCAGTCCTAAAATAGATACCGAAGGCAACATAAGTCTCCAGCCAGTCAGCGATGACTCCCCAGCTTTTAAACTGGTGAGTGAGATGATGATTCTTGCAAACGAATGCTCTGCTAGCTTTGCAACTGGGCATGGTTTCCCCCTAGTTTTTAGATCACAACCAGAACCAGATAGAACTTTTGAAAGTGTGACTGAAAACACGAAAGAAGGTCCAGCTAGGGAGTATGCCCTTCGTGGATTACTTAAGCGTTCAGAAACCAGCGTAAAAGCCGCTCCTCACTTTGGACTGGGGGTCAAGCAGTATGCTCAGACCACAAGCCCAATACGTAGAGCGTCTGACCTAGTCAACCAACAGCAAATAAGCAGCTTTTTGCAAAGTGGAGAAGCCTATTTTGATGACAACAGTCTAACTGAACGAATCTCCCAATTAGAAGGTCCGTCTGAAAAAGCTGGTTTGGTTCAGTATGAGAGAAATAGATACTGGCTACTAAAATATATCGAAACTCAGGGATTAAAAGAGTTAAAAGCAACCATCGTGAAAGTTGTAGGTCCTAAACCTCTAGCCGAGCTTGAACTCAGTCAAACCACTGCGACCTTTAAGACAGATAGAAAAGATAAAAAAATAAAAGATAGGAGCGGGGAAGAAATAGTTTTAAAAATTGATAGTATCAACTCAAAGCGTGGGTCTTTGAGACTTTCTGAAAAGCTAGCTTAACGTGGATCTCCAAGACTAGCTCTGGCCCTAGCTCTATCATCCCCAGAGTGAGCCTCTAACATTCCACCAGAACTTGCTACAAACTTGTCGAACTTTGCTACAACGGATCCGATATAAACACTGCTAGATACTTTCAAAATCTCCCGACGATCGTCGGCAGTAATCCACAAAGCAGCAGATTTTAATTTCTTCTCCCCTTCCGTATCAGTAAGCTTTTGAACAGAGGGAACTACTTTAAAAGCTTCAACAGACTGGCCTTTAACTTTAATCCTCTCAAGTTTCTCAACTTCAAAATCTATTAAGTAACGGTGCTTACCATTAAAAACATCGAAACTGACTTTTTTACCAACGCTCAAATCCAAACTCTTAGCCAGAAAAGCGGCAGAAATAGGATCGAAGAGAGGATTCTCAGGTCTAAATTCTTGGACAGTCTTCGCTCGACCCTCTCTCCAACGAGCAGAGCGAACCAAACCATCTCTTTTAAAATCAACTTCTCTAAATTTTTCTTTTCTTCTTTCTTTTTGATTGCTTGAAAAATGAACAGGACGAAAAGTCCCCCTCTCAAACATACTCTCTGAATGATGTTTCATTTTATAAAAAGCGGCAACTAAACCTTTAGTTTTAGTTCGAGCAACAACTCTAACAGGTGAACTAGGTGAAGAGACGGGATAAACTTCAATTTCAGCATCCGCTACTGGTACCCCTTGCCAAGTTACTTTGTAATGATAAGTTCCTGAGGTCAGTTCTCCAGCTCCAGGCTTATAAACAACTGTCTGAACCTTGACATCACCAGGATGAATGTAGTCAGCCTGACTCGGAACCGTAAACAGGGATAATGAAAGCCCCATCAGGGCAGTGAATAAATACCTTCTAAAGAAATTATATTGGAGAGCCTTATTCATATACCAAGCGTTTTTTCCTGCAAACATCAGACGTTTGGAGATTAGATCTAATACAAAAATTACCAGAGCAATCGCGATCAATTACCTATAATTTACATGTATTTTTGTTTTTGCACAACAGATAGACTGTCTCAAAATAGCGACCCTGAGCAGTTCCTTTAGAATTCTTTGAAGCTTTGCCCAAATCGTGGTTAAGTCGCCAACTTCCTAGAGAAAATTCTAATTGGCTTGATTCAATTTTAATAGCTTCCAAGAACTGCTGTAAATGAAAAAGAATCCAACCTCCTCTTTTAACTCACCTACTCCCTTTAAGTCATTGAGCCCAAAGCTAGAGCTTAGCTCTCCAAAACTTAAAGGTACTTTGGAGAGACTTTACCCTAAGAATACGGCGCTCATGCTAGCCGATGCTTACATGAAGGCCATGTCCTCCGGAGGAGCAATCGAGATTGATTTCACAAGAGAAGAGGGAGTCTCTTTTAATCCTCTTCCGGCCAGAGTTGCCTTAATCCAACTTAACGAAGCAAAGCTTGATGACCCTGAGACACTAAAAACTAACATCCTTCATTCAATAGATCGGCCAAAATCTGACCCGTCTATTGTTAGGCTATTTCACTGGTTCGACCGAGCCAGACATGCTCATTTAGCTGATAAGTCGAAAAGGGGCGAACTGATGGAAAAGCTCCTTACTGAAAGTGAAGAACATTTAGCTGAGGCCTTGAAATCTGCAAGCTCACTAGTTGGGAAGATTGAGCTATGGCAAACTCGAGCACAAAGGTTCATCCTCTGAGTGATAATTTAACATGTATAAACTTACTTCCTGGCTTTTCACTCCTCTCTTTTACCTAGGCTTTGCTTTGGTGCTGCTCATCTTCGAGCTAGAATTCCGAATTGGACAGCTACTGGGCAGACCCTCTTTTAATTCAACTAGAGACCGCCTTCACTACTGCTTGACGGGTTTGCTTAAACTTATTGCTTGCCCCATTGAGGTTAGTGGCAGAAAAAATATTAGAGATGACAAGAACTATCTATTTCTTTGTAACCATCAATCAATGTTTGATTTAACCTTACTGTTTACGGCACTAGCTCCGTTGAGGCCTGTCTTTGTGCCTAAGAAGGAGCTAGCCAGGGGTATTCCTTCGATATCCTTTGTGATCAACAGAGACGGCTCAGCTATAATTGACAGAAAAAATCCCAAGCAATCGCTTCGCGCGCTGGCTGAACTTGGGAAAAGAACGAAGGAGCAAAACCTATCGGTTATTCTATTCCCAGCAGGTACAAGGTCCTCCGATGGTTCTGTGGGCAGCTACAAGCATGCGGGTCTGAGTTCTTTGCTAAAGTCAGCAGGACCAGAATTAAAAGTAATACCGACCTACCTTCATGGCCCAGCCAAGCTTGTTAGAGGTTTTTTTAAACCTGTTGGTTCAGGGACCAAGCTTAGCATAGTGTTTGGCAATGAAATTGACCAAAGTTCTTTCGAAGGGGGTCACAAAGCAATGGTCAAGGAAGTGGAAAAATGGACCATACAGCAACAACAAAGCTTCAACGGCAAAAATAGTTAACCACTATTTAAAGTCCAAAACATAACTTTCAACATTATACTTTTTTTCAGAAATAGCCCTGTCATCTTTCTTCGAGAACATCTCTCTACGAGAAGGCAAAGGTTCACCATCTCTATCAATCAAAGATTTCAATTTCTTGGATCCTGTGAGTCGACCCTGCTCTTCCCCCTTTTTCCATTGAAGCTGGGGTAGCTCACCCCAAGGCACACCCTGAGAACCGGAGTGTATTGATCTAAACCCGGCCTCTGTAATCAACAGTCGGTGAGAGTTTAGTTTGGATAACGGAGCCTTCACAGCTTCATTAACCTTATCTAAGGATATAGAACCTGATTCAACTTTTTTCTTAATTTGAGCAAGTTGATCAATCCCCTTGCGTTCTTCCTCGCTAACTTCGGCACTAACTAAAATGTTAAGCCTTTCAATAGAAATTACCCTTTTTTCCTGAAGAGAAAGCAAATAACGCAAATTGTTACTAAAATGAGGGTTTGCAAGTTTATTTAACCAAGCGATTACTTCAATCGGCTTTGGTCGATCTTCTATGTCGGAACTAAGATCTGAATCTGTCTGGCCAGCTGCCATACCGCTATCTGCTTTACTAGATCTTTCCTGCCGTTCCCTAATCAAAGGACTGGTGCGTGCCTTAATGGGGCTTTCAATAGATTTCGGAATAGCTCGTTCTTGAGCGAGCACAGGAACTACATCCACAAGC
This sequence comes from uncultured bacterium, assembly GCA_938022485.1. Taxonomy (GTDB): domain Bacteria; phylum Bdellovibrionota_C; class UBA2361; order SZUA-149; family CALKYB01; genus CALKYB01. Next base: position 5,966 of record CALIEE010000312.1, read on the forward strand.
AGCAATAAAGATAATAAAGATAACTGAAAAGAGCTCATAACCTTGTTATGAAAAATAGCAGCCATTTGGTGCGATCAACCGCAGCCGATTCTTTCAGTGGAAACCACAATATTATCAAAATATCTAGACTGATCCCTGATTGCACCACCATTCCAAAAATTTTCAAAGAAAATGGTATTAATACCAAACTCAGTATAATCACCAACAAAATCATAGTTGGTAGCAGAAGCCTCTAACACTCCATCAATCCAGAATTGCTGGACACCGTTTGATTGTCCTGGATCATTCAATCTTACTCGAGCTTCGATACAAAGCCATCGGTTAGAAAAAGAGCTATCATGAATTGGCGAAAAACCTCGGTTAATACCTAGCCAATCAAAATTACTAAAATCGTTATAGCCACTGCAGCGGACCTCTGTCCCTGAAGCGCAGTTCACTGGATCCATCAACAACAGGTCGTCATCACCATTGTTCCATAGATGAGCAATCATAGCTTGAGACCAATCTGCTTTAGCCAAGATAGTGGCTCTAGAAAGCTTAAAAGCTGGGCCAGTCCAACCTTCTTCGAATCGAATTAAGTGACGATAATAAATTTCACGAAAATTTCGATCAGACTGGATGCCTTGATCCATATAAGAATCGGCCGCTCTGCCAAAACCAAGCTTAACATCCCCAGCCTGAGCCTGCCCTTGTCTGAAGTTTCCAGCCAAAGCTCTTGAACCATCCAGTCCAACCCCTGACTCAACTGGTGGATTACCCAAAGCCTCAAAATATCTGCCTTCCATTACTAAGGGAGCATCCGTTTCAAAATCATCACAGAAAATCCAACTTGGGTCAGGATTATCACACTCCCTGATTGGAACACCCAGGCGAGAAGTAGCAGGAGTAGAGGAATCCAAAGAAACTTCGCTATTGTCATCTGAGCTAGATCCACCGCCACAGGCGGCAGCAAATAATGAAATACAAAGGATAAAAGACGAGCTGATTTTAGTTTTGATTTTATTTTTCACGGCAGGACTTCCAATAAATACAAACATAACAAGTGAGGAGAGAAAAAAACTCTATCAATCGCGAAAGTCACGATTGATAGACTAACATTTGAAGTAAACCGTATATTCAGTCAAGGCTTAGTACTCCTCTTTCTTTTTGGCAAATTGTGATGCTTGCGCCCAGATCTACCTCTGTTCATTTTAGTATGAATCCTGTTTCGATTTGGATGCCTGTAATGAGCTTTGCTACGTAGCCAAGAACTAGCATTTTCCTTCTTCATATTTATCCTTTTAGTTGAATCCATTTGAAGACAAAGCTCTGGCCTCAAATGGGTTCAACCTAAAAACCTATCAGCTTTCTTCTCTCTCACTTACTCCAAAAAGCAATAGAGAAAGAAGCATAAAAAATAATAACCAAAGACCTATTTCTGTCAAATAATCTAAGAAAATCAAAACCCGGACGACATGGCTAAATATCTACTATTATGAACTTATTGCATATATTAACTACCCCTACCCTGTCTGAATTGAAATAAAAACGACCAATAGATAAGATCTACTGCCACGCGAAGTCCGCCTTGTTCTTTCCACCACACCGCCTCGGGTAGTTTCTACTTTCCAAGATTTTAGAAACACTTTTGATAACTGGTTTAAACCGGAGGTTTTCATGAATTACACCGCTCATTACACCCATGGATTTTCTGAT
>CALIEE010000313.1 GCA_938022485.1 uncultured bacterium
TCTAGTGTCTCTGGCTTTAACATCAAAAATTTTCAATAATATTGTTGGTCATCAGGAGTCACTTTCACAACTAGAAGGACTTTTACAACATGGGCGCATTCCTCACGCCCTTTTACTCGATGGGCCCTCTGGTGTCGGTAAGTTTAAAGTGGCTAGAGCCTTGGCTGCTGCACTTCTTGAAGCACCTGAGCTAGCTAACAAACCCCATCCCGATTTGCACTTGCTCTACCCAGAGCCCGGAAAAAAAGATATTTCGGCTGAAGCAACAAGGCAGCTCATTTCAAAACTTCAGCTTAAGCCCTATGCCGGAAAAAAAGTGGTGGCGATTATTGACCAAGCAGAAAGATTTTCCCTCACTGCCTCCAATTCACTTTTAAAAACGCTAGAAGAGCCGAATGCCCATAGTCACCTGATTGTTGTTAGTAGCGCCCGGCACCGTTTACCAGAGACTATTATCTCCAGACTTCAGACTGTTTCCTTTGGCGATCTTGAAGTTGAGGAAATTACTAAAATCATTGAACACATATCCCCTGCCCTGACCGGTAAAACCTTCAAACTCGCTGAGATTGCAGCAGGCAATCTTGCAATTTTAGGTTTAGATAAGTTTAGAAATCCTGAGACTGGTCAGCTCGACAACCTTGACTCTGTTTCGGAACACTTGGGTAGCTTAGTTTCGGATATAGGCCAGCTTAAAGACAGAATTTTAAAGGTAAGAGAGCTTTCTGAAGCCAATGCGCTTTCTCTAGCGGCAGAAATAGCTAGCTCCGAACCTCAGGCTCTTTGGCCTGTACTCAGGAATATCTCTAGCCAGCTGATTAGAAGCTCTGAGGGAAGAACCCAGAAAAAGGCAGCTGATTTACTTGAAGAGGTGCTAACTGCTGAAAAGTGGGTTAAAGAAAGAAGCGCTAATGCTCAAATGCAGCTTAGTCAGGTATTTTTAAAGTTAGCTGCACTTGATCTAAACAGCTAAACTTTCTCTTAACAATTATAAGATGAGCGCCTACTACGTTACAACACCTATATACTACGCCAATGGCCTACCTCACATTGGTAGTACTTACACCACCACTTTAGCCGATTTCTTAGTGCGCTACTACAGTATGCTCGGCAAAGATACGTTTTTCCTCACCGGCACTGACGAGCACGGAGACAAAGTGCAGCAGGCTGCAGAAAAACTCGGCAAAAGCCCAAAAGAATTTACAGACGAAGTCAGTTCCAAATTTGAATCAGCTTGGAAAGAGCTCGGCTTGAACCCTTCCCGGTTCATTCGAACTACAGATGAAGATCACAAAGAGAATGTTAGAAATATTCTTCAAAAAATATATGATCAAGGAGATATCTACTTTGGCGAGTACGGTGGTCATTACTGCACTGGCTGCGAGCGTTTTTTAACTGAGAAAGAACTCGATGATGGTAAATGTCCAGATCACCAAACCACTCCCGAGTGGGTCAGTGAAAAAAACTATTTTTTTAAGATGAGCAAGTATCAAGACCAACTTCTTGATCACATTAAAGCTAATCCAGACTTCATTAGACCCGAGAGATACAAAAATGAAGTACTTGGACTCTTGCGAGAACCACTTGAAGACCTTTGTATCTCTAGACCCACTTCACGACTTAGCTGGGGAATTCCTTTACCCTTTGACGAAAACTATGTCACTTACGTTTGGTTTGACGCTCTAGTAAACTACCTAACTGGCATCGGCTATCCAGGCCAAGATAAAGCCAAAGAACGATGGGAAAACTCAGAACATTTAATCGGCAAAGACATCGTTAAGCCTCATGGAGTTTTTTGGCCTACAATGCTTTTAGCCGCTGGAGTTCCACTCTATAAGCACCTCACCGTCCACGGCTACTGGAATACTCCTAGCGGCAAAATGTCTAAAAGCTTAGGTAATGCTGTCGACCCTCTAGAAGTAAAGAAACAGGTTGGAATGGATGTCTTTCGTTATTTCGTTATGAGAGAAATGACTTTTGGACTCGATGGCAACTACAGCGGAGAAGCTCTAGAAACTCGCTACAATGCGGACTTGGCTAATAACCTAGGAAACTTAGTCAGCCGAACTCTTAGCATGGTTCACAAGTATCGAGATGGAAAAATTCCGGTTCCTAAAAGTTTAAATGAAGAATCAAAAAAGCTTAAAACCAATGCCCTTAGCTGCTTCGAGGAAATGGGGCAGTTCGTTGAAAGCAGAGAATTTCACAAAGCTGCCGGAAGAATTTGGGAATTAGTAGACCTGGTGAATGTGTATATCGACCGTAGCAAACCTTGGTCTCTAGCTAAAAATGAAGAGAACGCCGATCAGCTGGATGAAACACTCTATTGCCAATTAGAGTGCATCAGAATTGCCGCAGGCTGCTTGCTCCCTTTCATGCCAGATACAGCACCAAAAATTTTATCTTTTCTAGGAATAGACTCGAAAATAGAGCCAAACTTCTTTGAAACATTTGAACTACTCAAAGAAGGCTCTGAAGTTGAAAAGGGAGAAGCCCTGTTTCCAAGACTTGAAGTCAACAAAGAAGAAAAGACTGAGAAAAAAATCGCAGCAAAGCCAAAGGGGGGAAAAGTGACAGAGGATAAAGCAGGACTTATTGCTTTCGGAGATTTTCAGAAAATAGAGCTGACAGTTGGCCAAATTATGGAAGCTGCAAAAATTGAAGACGCGGATAAGCTTTTAAAGCTAAAGGTCGACATAGGAACTGAAGACCAAAGACAAATTGTGGCTGGCATTGCTAAACATTACCAGGCGGAAGAACTGGTTGGCCGGAAGGTGGCTGTTGTGTCTAACTTGAAACCCGCTAAGCTTAGAGGTGAGTTAAGTGAAGGCATGCTACTCGCCGCTAGCGATGATGCAGGCAATCTAGAATTAGTTTACCCAGGAGACCTTATCAAGGTTGGAGGTAAAATCAGCTAAACTGATGGAATTGATCGACACTCATTGTCATCTCACTGCAGTAGAGAAAGAAAAACTGCCGGCGATTTTTGAACGAGCCAAAGAATGTTCAGTAAAACGCTTCGTTTGCATCGGAGCTAGCGACGGAATTATCTCAGCGCACGATGCAGTTGAATTAAGCAAACAATACCCTGAGGTTTTTTGTTCAGTAGGAGTCCATCCTCACGATGCTGGTCAGCACCAGGACTTAAAAGAAATAGAGAGGCTTTTTGAAGAAGAAAAAGTAGTTGCAGTCGGAGAAACTGGATTGGATTTCTTCAGAGACTGGGCTCCAGTTGAAGATCAAAGAAAATTATTTCGCTACTCGATAGAGCTGGCAAAGGACATTGGCAAACCACTGATTATTCATTGTCGAGAAGCTGCTGACGAGACTATCGCTACCCTAAAAGAACTTTCAGCTGACAAGATTGGTGGTGTTTTTCACTGCTACGCGGAAGATGGGGAGTTTGCTAAAAAAATTGCTGACTTAAATTTTCTAGTTTCTTTTACAGGCAATATTACTTTCAAAAAGGCTTTGGATCGCAGAAAGGCAGTGGCTGAAATTCCGCTTGAGCAAATTATGCTCGAGACGGATATGCCCTATATGGCGCCAGAGCCTTTTCGGGGTAAACCAAGTGAGCCAATGCATGTTTACAAAGTGGCCCAAATGATTGCAGAGGTTAAAGAGGTTTCTCTTCAGGAAGTTGCCGAAAAAACCAGCAAAACTGCTGTCAGTTTTTTCGGTCTTTCAAATTAGCGTCAAAGTAAATGGACAACTGTAGATAATTTTGAAGTGTCAAGTATCCGACACTTCAAAATAGTTGACCACTAAACATTTCTACCTACCATTTAAACCAGACTGTGAAGGCCGGTTGGTAACAACCCCAAGTGGAAGGACTAGCCTTTACCTCAAGATTGTCTGG
>CALIEE010000314.1 GCA_938022485.1 uncultured bacterium
GCCTTTATAAGCCTTATGTGGGGTACAGAGTATTGCTACGTCTGCGGATTGTTTTAGTTGATCAAGTTGCACTCTATCAACCCCTTCACCCTGAGAACTCTCTGCCACGAAAGGATCGTGGCAGATAACCTTGGCCCCCTCAAACTCAAGGCCCTTTTTTACTTTAAAACTAAGAGACTCTCGAATATCGTCGTTATCCCCTTTAAAAGCCAAGCCCAGGATACCAACTGTCTTGCCCCAAAGACTCCCACCTAAAGCATCCTTAGCTTTGTTTACTGAAAACGAAGCAAGCCCTTCATTGACCAACATAGCGCTATGCCCCATGAAAAACTGATGATCAAAAAAACTGGCTAGCTGCATCGTGTCTTTAAACAAACAAGGTCCAGCCGCAAACCCTGGTCTCTTGTATCCAGAGGCTCGAGGGTAATCATGCCTTATTGCCTGATAAACTTTAAAAAAATCTACTCCCTGAGACTCAGCAATCATGTAAAACTGATTAGCAATAGCAAACTCAAGATATCTCCAGGAATTCGCCATTAGCTTAGAAAGTTCAGCCTCCAAAGGTTTAAGTTTGATAACTGAAGGCGCGAGTGCAGAGAAAATTTCATAAGCCCTGGAAAAACTTTCTTCATCAAAAGCCGAAACAATTTGAGGAAGTGAATCTATCTCATCTAGTGCAAAACCTTCCGCGACTCTCTCTGGACAAAAAGCCAAGTGGATCTTCTTTGATAGCGTTCTCTCCATTCGCTGGTGAAGGTGCTCCATGGTCCCAGGGTAAAGAGTAGATCGCATTACAATTAAAGAGTCTTCCCTTAGCTTCTCCTTATAGAGATCAAAAGTCTTGAGAACATCGGATATTTTGGGATTAAGGTGTTCATCAACCGGAGTTCCAATTACGAAGACCACTACATCGGCCGAGGTCAAACAATCAGGATCAGAGACAGCACTTAAACCCATCTTAAGTGCTTCAGCCAATTGATCGTCACCTCCTTTCTCTAAAAAAGGAAACTTCCCACCATTAACCTTTTCAATTGAGTCGTGGTTAATATCCAAAAGAGAAGTCTTTGCGCCTGCTAAAGCGAACTTAACACCTAGAGGTAGGCCGACATGACCGCAGCCGCCAACAATAACTATTGATTTTCCTTCAAGACTCATCCTGCTAACCGTTCCTTAAAGCTTTTTTCCCAGCATCAACGTCTGGCCACCTAAGACTTTCCATACGAGGGGGAATTTCAAATAAGTTTTAATCATCAACTCAGTTCCAAGCACTCTAGAGAGAAGGCCCAGCTTGGAGCGAGCGGTATAAGGTAAAAATTGTGGGATTGTTTCCTTCACTTCAAAACCAGTTATCTGCAAGGCCTCAGCAAGGCTATGCTCCGTCAAAGCGATGTGATGATCTATATAGTCCCAGTATGCACTTCCAACATAACGCACGTTGGGCTGAAGAATTAAAACTTTTCCACCAGGCTTTAATACTTCGCGAACTCCTTGTAGAACTTCAAGCAAAATTGTTTTAGTCGGAAGATGCTCTAAGAAATTGCTCATAAAAACGATATCAGCCTGCCCCTTCAAAGCTCCAGCCATTTCTCCAGCAGGAAGCTGGTAGACTTCTATATTCTCTTTCTCGAGGGCCTTAACATGAGGGCTTAAATCAACTGCTATCTTTCTCGCAGCTTTAATATGACGAATGAACTTTCCATCACCCGCTCCCAAATCCAAAACCGTGTCGTTAACATTGACATACTTAGGAAAGAATCGATCACACAGCACTCTCCAAATAATTTCTCTGGATTGATCCTCTTCACTACTAAATCTCGATGTATAAATTACATTCTCGAGACCTGTGCCCTCTTCTGTAGATATTTTTTTTTCGGCCCTGCCCATTAGAAACTTACCATTAGGAATTCGCTCTCCTTTCTATCCAGCTCACCCCGCCTTTTACTCGCCGCAAAAGGGCATTAGTAAAACGAGACCACTCTCCTTCAGACACCATCCGAGCAGCTCTTCTTAAAAGCACTTTCGACCTCTCGAAATAGCCAAATTCATCAGCGATTGTGTATAAACAAGGGCAGAACTCCTTTGGCTCTGCTCCGAGGATGGAAGGGTATCCCTCCTCCGCTTTACTGGCAACCTCAACGGGACTTGATTTCAAGCTTTTATTACCCAAGGGCTTAATCAACAGCCTACCTCTGGACCCACCTGCAGGCCTTTTTGAGCCAATAGCGCTCCCAGTGGTTGAAAGCCAAACCATCTGACCCTTTTTAAACTCTGGACCCAACTCAAGATCAACCTGACCCGAGAATTTCTTTTTGTCTATCAAGGAGTTAGAACTATCGAATAAACTTAACTCCAGGTTTTGGGCGGATCTAAGCCTTAGCCCTATCTTGTTTAAGTGGTCTGCTGGAAAAACGAATTGATAGTCCAAACCACTCAGGGGAAGCTTCTTGAAGATTTCCCCACAAAGACTATTTGAAGGCACAGAGGCTCTAATATGAGGGCGACCAAAAGCAGCTTTCCTTGTGGAGGCTATCCCCGATAGGCTAGCATCCGATCCCCACTCTCCAATTAAACCCTCAAGAGCGGCTACTCCATTACTTTCCCAACTAGACAACTGCTGAACCAACTTGTTATCCACAGGATTGTGGCCTGCCTGCATTAACCAGCCCCAGAAGTATGCTCTATCCTCTGAAGATTCCAAAACAAGCATCGAAAGCCTTGAAAACACGCGTAGTTTTTTCTCAGCTTTATTACTTGAGCTAAGCTCTAAACAATTTCCAGACAAGGCAAAGCTTCTATTTTTTTCAAAGACAACTAAAAAAACTCCAGCTGGAAGCTCAATTTCTGAGATAAGTTCCCACCCATCTACGATTAATACTAGTTTTTCGGAAACCGATGAGGCCAAAGCCTCGAGTAATTCGGCCCTAGAGCCTAATCCGCGTCGATTGGGACAAAGTGATGCAAGAGACCTATGGGTAACTTCCAAAAACCCTTGAAACTGTTCATTTCTTTCATCAGTTGTGTAAAAAAGACAATCCACTGCGAACGATTCAATCTGAGTTAAAGCAGTACCTTAGATAAAGAAAACAAACTTA
>CALIEE010000315.1 GCA_938022485.1 uncultured bacterium
CCACAAGCTCCGTTGGTAGTTAATTCCTCCACTGGTGGTTGTCAGCCTCAACCTGAAATTTGTGGTGATGGGATTGACCAAGATTGTAATGGTAGCGACCGTCTTTGCCCTGGGCCTGATAAAGACATGGACGGATTTCCCGCTGGGCAAGACTGTAACGATGCAAACCGTTTTACCTACCCTGGGACCTCGGTGCAATGTAAAGCAGCTTGTGGAACCGGCACTCAAACCTGTAATGCAAATGGTTCTTACTCTACTTGCTCCTGTGAGCCACTTTGCGAAGCTACTGGTAGCGGAAAATGTTATTATATTTCTAAACTCACCGGATCTGACTCCAACCCGGGATCATTTAACCAACCTTTTAAAACAGCCAGAAATATTACTACTTACTATACCTCCCGCCAAAGGCCTGCCAACTGGGTTAGGCTCCAACCCGGAGATTTTGTGTATTTCATGTCCGGTGTCTACGATGACACCTACGATTACAATGGACTAAAGCGAAACATTTTTTTCCGATTCTACAACGATGGAACCGCAAATAATAGAATTACTCTAAAAGCCTACCCTGGCGCTCACCCAGTTCTGAGTTCTGCTCTTGAAACTAGTGGCATACACATTCATCAATCTAAAGGCTTTAATATTGAAGGTTTCGAAGTAACCAAGAACTTTGGTTTTGCGGTCAACGTAACCGGCTCTGAATTTGTCGAGGTTAGGAACAATTGGATTCACAATAACGAAGGAGTAGACAACAACAACCCTGCTGGACTTCAGTTTGCCACATCGAGAAATGTAAGGGGTCACCATAATATTTTTCATGATAATTACGACCGGGTAGCAGAAGACACAAACGGAGTTGGTACCGGAAACAACAGAAATATAATTTTATTTCGCGGCACCGATGTCAGAATTGACCATAATGTCATGTTTCACACCCAAGACATTAACCATGATTTTGGCTCAGCCTGTGTCACCTACAAACACAGTGCCGACCTGGAGGGCTACGAAACTCAAATTACGGAGATTGACCACAACATTTTATGGAATTGCAAATTCAATGCCATTGGCTCTGGCTCACACAGAAGTCGCATTCACCACAATCTAATATTGAATAGCGCTGCAATTGAGCTTGGTGACTTTGGTGGTCCCACCCATCTAAGAGATAATATTGTAGAGTATAACACTCTAGTTAACACTCCAGGGCTTACCTACACCCCAACTGAAAGATGGAGCTCGCTCGGTAAATTGACCTATCGAAACAACATTGTCGTCAATCCTCACTCTGGAACAAACAACTTTGGCATCATAAACGTGGGCACTTATCTAAGCGATAGCCTCTTTCACCGAACTCATCCTGCTAATTTATCTTTTAGCAACAACTGCTACTACAACCCTTCACAAACTGCGAGGTTCAACTTATTTTCCAGTAGCACGAGTGGTGGCCCAACAGGTGGACTATACAGTTTAAGCCAATGGCAAGGGCTTGGCCACGATGCCGGATCTCTCGTTACAAATCCCCAGCTTTCGGGCGACTTTGTTCCTGGGAACAGTGCTTGCAGAAACAAAGGCCATCTCGCCGGCTGGTAGCCCGCTTTAGTTGCTAAAAGTTATACAGAACTTCTGAAGGGTAAGGAAAAACTGGGGTGGCCGATGGGACTTGAACCCACGACAACCGGAACCACAATCCGGAGCTCTACCAACTGAGCTACGACCACCATGAGAGTTCTCTCAGGGCCGCTGTATAGCGTAGAATTCCACTCTGGGCAAAGCCTTAGTTAAGAATGCTGTTTTGCTCTCAAGGAACTACAAGGCCGCTGCTTTGGTTCCTGGCGCATAAAAATCGCCGGGTTCCTGAACCAACCACCCTGCCACTTCTAACTCTCCTATTTCCCTATAGCAACGTTCAATATCTTCGCTAAAGCTTGAAACTATTTGATCAAAATGAACGCACCCACTCTCCGCCACAAAATTTACTATCCTCCGTTTAAAGTTTGAAAGCTCCGGCTCAATTTCAGATTTAGACCGCAAAGGTTCCAGCCTTAAAATCTCTAAAATATCGTTGCCCGAACGAACTAGAGTGGCACCATTTCTTGCAAGCTCTAGGGTTCCAGCAGCAAGCTTTTCATTAACCCTTCCCGGAAAGACTGCAACCTCCCTACCCTGATCAGCTGCTAGGTTAGCAGTAATCATAGATCCACTTCTCAAATCAGCCTGAACAACTACTACTAAATCAGCAAGGCCACTGATAATTCGATTTCTCTCAGGAAAATGATGCTTTCTCGGAGCTTCAAATAATCCGTATTCTGAAATTAAAGCACCACCTTCTGCGACAAGCTGGTCTGCAATCTCCTGATTTTCCCGAGGGTAAATCCTAAGCACTCCACTCCCTAAACAAGCTATTCCAGGGCCGGTTAATCTATCAATTGGAGAAGTAAGATCGCTAAGTGCGCCCCGATGCGCAGCACTATCAATTCCACGCGCTAGTCCACTGACTACTTGAACTCCACTTTTCCTTAATTCTCGCGCCAGACCACTACTTAAACATTTTCCAAAATTATCAGCTTGCCTAGTTCCTACAATAGCGACAACTGCACGGTGATTTCCCAAACTTGACTCGGCTAACTTTCCTTTGACAAATAACTGCAGCGGGGCATCATCAATATTTTTAAGCCTAGAAGGAAAACGAGAAGAAAGGCAGTTAACAATACTCACTCCATGTCTCTCTAATAATGCAATTTCAGCCCCAGCTTTCTCAGTTGACCTTTTAGTGACTGCCAACCGCTGAATATCCCAGCCACTTTCAATATGATTTCTAACCCTGCTCCTAGAAGTTCGACTGAAACCATTCTCAATGAACCAGGCCCTTAGACTCTGATTAAAAGAGTCACTTTCTCCGAAATTTGAATCTTTTGGCTCATCCATAGCCTAAGCACTTAATATTACTTTAGTTTTTCCAAGCTACCTTTAGAATTTCCTGCATCCCTCTTCGCTAAAAAGGACTCTAAACAGTATCGCTACTGACCCTTAAGATTTTCTAGATCAAGAGAAAAAAGGCTAAAAAAATATAGTTAAGAGATTTTTTGATCTAGCCGAAAAGAGAACTGTAACTAACTAGAATGGTTTGACTCGAAAATGAGTAAATTTACTTTAATACTACACGATGCCCAAGACCCCTCTGAACAAGGACGCCAAGCCCTTAAGAATCAGTTGCATTCTAAACTCAACTTACCAGTTGAAGCCTTGGAAGAAATGTTTGCAACTCTTCCAGTTATAATCAAACAAGACCTGAATCAGGACCAGGCCAACAGCTACCTTGATGTTTTTCAAAAACTTGGAGCCATGGTTGAGCTACTTCCGGACCCTGAAGAATTAAACAGACTCGCATTTGAAGAAAGCACCCAACAGCAACAACAACCTGAAGAACTAGCTACTGAAAATTTTCAAACTCAAGAAATTCAAGCCTCATCAGCTGAGAACTTTCAAGAAATTTCTGCTGAATCCAACCCCGATGACGATTGGGATACTCTAAATCAAGCTTTAGAATTAGGCTTAGAAGCTGAGCCAGAGGCAGTAACACCTAGGACGGAAGTTGCTGGTTCAAGTTCAGAATCAAATGAAAGTATTGTAAACCCCCAATTTGCGGTGGATGTAGCCACTCAACGACTAACTTCTAGCCTAGAAGATCAGCAAGATTTACTAATATCTCCTGAAACCAATGACCACCTAGCTACTGACACGATCGATCTTAACCAATCTCTTGAGTTGGAAACCCATGAAGAAGCGCCTGTATCACAGGAGGTTAATGACCATTTAGCCGCTGACCTAAATCAGTCGCTTGGGCTGGAAACTAAGCAAGAAGTTCAAAGTTTAGATGCTGAGAATAATAGCCTGCTTTCAAATGAAAATCTTCTAAATGATGAAATAGCTGCGTCTGATCAAGACACTCTGGATCACCTGACTGCTGAACTAGAGGCAGAACTGGGACAACTGGAAGGTTTGGACTTCGCTGGTAACGAAGCCGCTGATAGCAGCCCGGTAGACTCTACTCTACCCGGCAATGACCTATCTTTAAGCAAGCCAGAAGAACAAGCAGTCCAGCCTAGACAGGAAAAACCTGTTGAGCAGAACTCTCTTCAAACAAATAGTATTGAAACTGCTCCAGCTAATCCTATTCAAGCCGATACTATTCAAACTGAGCCAGCTATAGAAACGGTCCAAGCCACAACTGAAGAGTCTCCTAAGGACGACCATTTATTCGACCTTTCTTCACTTTCTTTTGAAGACGATGAAGAGGAACAGGCTCCTGATTCTGTTCAAACAGCGACCCCAGAAGTCCCTGAACCAGCTGTGACAGAGCTTGCTGCCGATCAAGATACTCAAGACTTAATGGGAGAGCTAGAGCAACAGCTTATGGCTTTCAGCCCTGAGTCAACAGAGGATACTAGCTTAACTCAAAACAAGACGCCGGAAGCGACTCCAGCCTCTTCCAAAACTCCAGATCCAATACCATCTGAGGTTGAGCAAACTCAGAACTTAGTTCCTCAAAGTGAATTTCCATCTCAGGCCCTACACGCTTTAGCTCAGGAAGAAGCAGTGGCTGAACAGTCCACTAATCCTGCCACTGCCGCAGCAACAAGCGCAGAGGCAATAAATCAAGATCCAGACAAGAAAACTAGCTCAGCCTTTAGAAGGCCAACTGCACAAGAATATTTAAATGACGGATCTAGCCAAATTGAGCCTGTTGAAGTCATTTCTACTTCAACAGGTGTTGGTAAAAGTGTGGTAGCCGCTGGTTTAGGCGCTCTACTACTACTTGGTGGAGCCGGATTTTATTTCCTCAAACCTGCGGCACCTGAGCCTGCAATTCAACTCAATAAAAGAAGTGTGGAGCTTCTCCTTGAGAACCAGCGACAAATTATCTCCAAAGGCAAGAAGGGAAAGAAAAAAGGTGGCGCGGCATTTCAAGAAGAAGTTGAGATCGCTAAGCCAGTAGTGCTTGCTGGCTGGAAAGTTGAACAAAAGGTAGGATCTCTAAATCTGCTAATAAAAATAAAGGCCGATGAAAAAACCGGTCGTATCGTTAAAATGGAAACTCTGGTCAAACAGGAGCCTTCTAGAAAACTAACCAAAAAGGAATTGGTGAACGGTGTTCAACGAGAGGCTTGGATCAGAAGATTTGAAACTTCATTAGAAAGGCCCAAGAAAAAGCCGAAAGACATTGAACCTTCTACAATAGCAACCAAGGGCTACGCCTACCTCGAGGATGGCAAAGGTACTGGTCGTTCAGACGTAACTTTCTCGCTTAAACCTCAATTTGATAAAGACACTGAGGCTCTGACAGGAACTTGGGAGCTTAAATCTGCTAATTCAGAAGAGTATGACCAAGGTAGTGTTAAAAGACTTGGCAACGACTTCGAACTTTTCTTCAAGGGAGAGTTTGTAGCAGAAAAAACCACTGTGACAGGTTCACGAAAATCGACTCCTACACCGAGAGAAGACCCCAAGTCGGCTACTTCTAAGAATCTGCCTCCAAAGGTGAAAGACATCTCCAATCAGTAGTTAAAGGCACCATTCATTTGTCTAATGGAAAGAAGCGGGCTATGCTCCCTTCGTCTTTTAATTCCAACTCATACACTAAGCGATGACTCGAAAATATCCCGAGAGAAGAACCAAAATAGTAGCGACACTCGGCCCCGCTTCCTGTGACCGTGATACCGTAAAAGATTTAATTCTTGCCGGAATGAATGTGGCCAGACTGAATTTTTCTCATGGCGATCACAAAACACACACAGAGACCCTGAAGACCGTTAGAAGTGTCGCTAAAGAACTAAATGTAATTATAGCAGTATTTCAAGACCTGTGTGGACCAAAGGTTAGAATCACTCCGATAAAAGACGGAGAGGTCAGACTTTCAGACGATGCAACGATAAGACTTGCACATGGCACTGGTGGAGAAACTGGGGACGAAAATACCTTATATGTTGAGGCCTTTGATCCTGTGAAGGTCGTGAAGACCGGCGAACGAGCTCTTTTGGCAGATGGGAGAATTGTCCTACTAGCTGAAAAAGTCGAAGAAAGCGGTGTAGTCTGCAAGATTGTTGCTGGTGGATTACTTCGCTCTCGCTCAGGAATTGCCGTTCCGGAGTCCAAGTTAGATTTGGATCCTTTAACAGAGAAAGACCTTAAAGATCTCAAGTGGGCTATCGAAAATGATGTTGACTACATTGCCCTTTCTTTTGTTCAGTCCGCTGCTGATGTTCAAAAACTCAAAGGCTTAATTCAAGAAGCAGGAAAAGACATCCCTGTAATTTCAAAGATTGAACGAGCAGGCAGTCTTGACTGCATTAATGAGATTGCTCAATCTACAGATGCAATGATGGTCGCTAGAGGTGACTTAGGACTAGAGCTCCCACTTGAAAGAGTTCCTGGCGCACAGTCACTAGTTATCGACACTGCTAACTTCTTGGGCACTCCCGTAATTACGGCAACGCAACTTTTACAGTCAATGGTTACAGAAGTTAGACCTACAAGGGCAGAAGTTAGCGATGTCTGTACAGCAGTCATGGACGGCACAGATGCTGTGATGCTCTCCGAAGAAACTGCAGTAGGAAAACATCCGGCTAAAACGGTAGAGGTCTTGTCAAGAATCCTAGTAGAAGCTGAGCAAAGAATGTTTTTGCTTGACAAACCTCAGCCGTACAAAAGTTCAGACCGAAACGCCGTTCCAGACGCGATATGCTACGCGGCCTGCGGAGCAGCAGATAAAATTAATTGCCAAGCAATCATTGCTGGAACTCAATCTGGTAGCACAGCTAGACTACTTTCTAAATATCGCCCTAAACAGCCCCTAGTTGGAGCTACGAACATGAAGCATGTCCTAGCAAGAATGGCTCTTTTTTGGGGTGTAGAGCCCGTCTTTGTTCCTTTAGATAGCAGCTCGTCAGAGGAAGAAATCAGCGCGGCCCTAGAGACCCTGAGAGATCAGTATGGTTACAAGCCTGGCTCAAGGGTCGTAGTTACAGCTGGAAGAACTGCGAGAAAAACTGGGACGACTTCGATAATGGAAGTTCGTGAAATACCCAGGGGATAACAACCCAGAGAAAAATCAACTACTAAGCGAGAGCTTCAGGCAGCTGCAAACTTCGGCTTGCTCTCCATTAAAGCTTGGGCAGCAGTGACTTGAAGTTGCTCAGCCAAAAGCCCGATATCTAAAGACCAAAACATTTGCTGAAGGCCTGAGTTGCTAGCCGAGAGTAGAGAGTCAAGGGCTCCGGTACCAAACCTTTCTGCTCCTGGCACAATTAGGTCGATCTTACTACCATGCCCTGAAAGCCTACATCCGCTACCAATTGAAAATACCTTTGCCGCAGCGTTATGAACAAGTTCTGGTAACTCAGGGACGTTCTTGAAAGGGATTCCCTCTTCTTTAAGAGCCAAGACGGTTGCTATCGGCAACAAGTCCTCTAGCCTATAGCAGCGCCTTCCCCTCCTGAAACTTTTACCAGAAGGCCTAGCAATTCCAACTTGGATAAAAAAAGTAAACTGAGACAAAACTAACTTTCGGTGCGGAAACAACTTTTGCATAACAACCCGAACTTCACTGGCACTAAACTCAACTTCGTCTCTAAGATAGAGCCTAGCCTGAGACTTATCAGGAATGCGGCCTAGTAAACTCTGCTTCTCTCCTAGCTCACCGTCTAAATTATCCAAATTGCCTCCCTCGAAATATTTGAAATCTCAACGTTAAGAGACTTGATACCCCTCAAATCGTTAACTAGCCCTCGTATCGTTGTTACCGGTAATGAATTATTTTAGGTTACCTGAACCAACAGACCTACATAGTGTACCAAAATAGCTGCGCGTACAACACATTTTTTTCTGGTGCCTTTCGGGTCATCTGGGTAAATTCCACCAATAGAAGGTAAGCTTAGGGGGAAAACAATGCAGCCAGCCTCAGACCTATTATCACAAGAAGAGAGCGCTTCTCTTGCAAGAGTGACTCAAGAGACTCTTAGAAAATACGTAGCTCATGGGCTACTGGACTTCATAACCGATGATAATGGAAAGGAATGCTTGTCTCGAGAAGAATTAAGCGAGATTTTTCAAATCGACGAAAACCATCAGCAATCAGAATCCGATTTCAGTTCAGACCTGTTTTCTGGAAAATTATCGAGAGAGCTCGAGGAGAAAATTATACTAGGTGAAAGCTCACTTGGAGTGGCCGGAAGTACTCATTCAGCTCCTACTCCTAAGAAGGCAAAAGCAAGTTTCACTGCTCAAGGTCCGATTCCTCTTTCTAAATCCGGGCAATCGATTGACTCCGACGGTTCCTTAGAATTAATCGAAATCAATGCTCACCTCAGAGAGAGGCTGAAGTCTTTAAAGGCTGAGCGAAACTGGCTCAGAGAGCGAGTTGAAAAACTGGAGCTCCAGCTTGAAAGAGAACAAACTCTTCTGATGGCAGAAAGTGAAACTGTTAGAAGATTAATCAGCTTAAACGCTAACAGCAGAAAAGCTGGAATCGCATCTACCGTAAAAAGACTGCTTGGCTGGGAGAGGTCTAGCTAGGCACCCTTCACTAAATTAAATATAAAAACCAAGTTATATAAGTCCGCAGGTATCTAGAAGCAGGACCGGTTTTTATATATACCTAGGTAAGCCTATATCTATATCCAAGTTACTGACCCACAGATAAAAAAAAGCCGCCTAAAAGGCGGCTTTTTTACCAGTAGACTTTAGAAGTCTGGACGCGCTCTACGGAAGCTCCGCTTCAGCACCTTCCTCAACTCCTCCACCAACAGTAAACTGAACTCTTCTGTTTACCGCATAAGCCCACTCTTCACCTTCAGCAAAAACTGGTCGGGATTCACCATAAGTCTTAGGAGAAAGTCTAGCCGGGTCAACACCTAATTCAGCTAACTCGTTCATCACTCTCTTAGCTCTCTTAAGACCGAGGCCTTCATTATATTTGTCAGAACCCCTAACATCGGCATGACCTTCAACAACAATATCCAAATCAGGAACAGAAGAAAGAAGCTGAGCAACTTGCCTAACTCTACCTCGACCTAAAGCATTAAGAGTTGAACGGTTAAAGTCAAAAGCGATATCTGGAATATAAACTTGTCGCTCAGACACCAAAGAGTCTCCGTCAACCAGCGGTCCGCTGAAACCCGAAATCGCGTTCAAAGGCGCCACCGCTTTACAGTCTGGAATAGCGCCATTAGCGTCGAAACAAATTGTCTCTCTGTAATCGAAAGGCTCTCTAAAACCAAAGAAGCTTCTGTTAAATCTCGAACCCGAGGTAAAGTTACTAAGAGGTCTAGTGATACCTTCTCTAACTACCCAACCCACTGGATGCAACAAGTAGGCGAGAAGACGAAGGGGATGCTCCTCTGAAGCTCTATACCTAGGCGCTTCATGGTAGCTAAATATCCCATTGTCTCGTGGATAAAGATCCTGTGCAGAGGCACTTGCTCCATATCCGAGCACAAGTAGAGCTGCACCAAAAGCAATAAAATTCTTGCTATTTAAACGTTTTCTAACCATTGAGACCCTCTAAGAAATGTCTGAACGTTAATTTCAATCGAAAAACTTCTAAACTAAAAAATCATCAAAACCGCTTACTGAGTCAGCCAAGCAGTTTATCAAGCTTCGAGGCACCGAATCCAATTTCAAGATTAACCGATGCTTCATCCACCATGCTCTGACCATTCTCTATAATATAAGAATCGTCTGAACAGGAAAAAGATGCCGATTTGTCAGCCCTTTAACAGGTATAACACGAAGAAATAACAGCTAGAAAGTATTTTATCGGTTTAAGGCTGAAATTTAGAGCTTTGTGGACAAGAAGCCTCTACCTATTTTTTTGCCTAGAACAAGGCTAATTAGTCTCTTTCCACTCCAGGTAGCCACCCAAGAGGTTAATAAGCTCCCTTTCTTTCAGCTGATTACCCAACTCATTTTCCAAAAAAAGCGCTACCTTCTCGCTTCTAGCGCCAGCCTTGCAGTACAAGATGCAGTCCCCTGCGAAAGCTTCAATTTCTTGCCTGAAATCCTCCAAGCCTTCTGGAAGAGTAGACATAGCTAAATGTTTAGCCCCTGGAATAACACCCTGAGCTACCTCTTCATCCTCTCTGACATCAATCAAAAGGATTTTATCATTCCTATCTAAACGCTCTCTGAGATCCTTGGTAGTACAAGTTTTCATGGTTACAAAACTCACAAATAACTGGAAAGAGCTCTAATTCGAGTTCTCGATCGGTTTGAAATATTAGACTAGCAAATGCCGGAAAGTGCCGTTGCTTAAAAACAGAGGCAATGGCTGCTTTCGCCACTACCCCTGCTCGAAATTTAAATCTACGCCCTAGGCAGCTTTATAAATACCTTGGATTGTTTCAAGAAGCTTAACCGCGTCAGCTTTTGGACGTTGAAAGGCGTTTCGCCCAACAATCGAACCAAATCCGCCACCAGCTGCTATGCCTTTAATTTCCTCAAGAACTTCAGCTTCCCCTTTAGCTGCACCACCGGAAAAAATTACAATTCTTTTTCCACCAAAAGCACTTTGCACAACGTGTTGAATACGATCACTAAGCGAATCAATTTTAATCCCTTCTTTCTCGTAAACTTTTCTAGCAGCGTCCTGCTCGATATGTGCTGTTGGGGGTTTAACTTTAATTATGTGAGCTCCAAGCTGCGCTGCAATTTGTGCGGCATAGGCCACCACGTCAATTGCAGTTTCTCCATCTTTACTAACTCCAGAGCCACGTGGGTAAGACCATAGGACAGTTGGAATTCCAACACTCCTAGCTTCCTCAGAGAGCTCTCTTATTTGCTGGTACATCTCCCCTCTCATCGACGAGCCTGGGTAGATAGTAAATCCAATCGCAGCACAACCCAAACGAAGAGCGTCATCAACACTACCAGTAATCGCCGAACATGGATCAGAACCAGAGTAAAGTGAATCCGAGTTATTCAGTTTTAGAATTAAAGGAATCTCACCAGCATTCTCTGCAGCACCTTGACTTAGAAAACCTAGCGGTGCCGCATAAGCATTACAACCTGAGTCCTTAGCTAGTTGAAAATGATATGAGGGGTCATAGCCCTCTGGGTTGATTGCAAAACTTCTTGCTGGGCCATGCTCAAATCCCTGGTCAACAGGCAGAATCACCATTTTTCCCGTACCAGCTAGGTTACCGGTACATAACAAACGATTGAGGTTAGTCAGAACTCCAGGGTTCTCTGAACTATACCAACTTAAAATTTCTTTAACTCTTGGGGTCATTTCAAATTTCCAATAAAATCGGTTTAAAGGGATCTTCCCATTTTCAAAATTGAGAACCGAGCAGACTAGCCCAAGGTCCTCGAGGCGGGCAGATTGTAATTGCTGAGCAATTACATGTCAATTCAAGCTAAATGAAGGAATATTACGCAGTAGTGCAAAATTATTACACTAAATAACGTTGTATTCCTAGACAGTTAACTTTATTGGCATTTTAGGCACAAGATTTGCTGGCGTTTAGCCGATACAATAAGGGTAGGCATATAATTAGAATAGCTTTCATCCCTTATTTTGCCCAGATGTAGGTTTTTAGTTTCGAGAGGATAATTGAAAGGTTTTAACAAATTTCATAGCGGCGTAGCATTCAGCGCCCTTCTAACCCTTGGACTTTTCGTCTCAAGTGCAGAAGCCCATGAGCATGAGATTTACCAAACCTACGACACTCCTAGATTCACACTTCATATTGGTTCGGAGAGAGAGCCAGTTCAGGCAATCTCTGACAAAAAATACACTGAACTAGCCCAGGATGCCCTGAAAACTCTCAATGGCACTTTCGATGAACTTAGCAGGCTGTTTAAGCTTCAACCTGTCAAAAAAGTAACCTTAAGGTTTCTGACTCCTCAAGAATTCACTCGTATGACCGGCGCCCCGGAATGGACAAATGCCATGTATTTCCGTGGCGAAATCAGCATTCCCTTAACTGCGCATAATATTGAAAAAAGAAAAGACTTAGTGCGTGCAGTCAGACACGAGTACGTTCACGCTTTTCTTGCCGAAGTTACCAGACACCGCTGCCCTGCGTGGTTGGATGAAGGAGTAGCTCAACTAATCGAAGGAAAGCCAAATAGTTTACTTGGGCCAGCACTACGTGAATGGCTAGCTTCCAACGAGGCTATTCCCTTGGACTGGTTAAACCACGGCTTCACTCTTCTTGATGAAGAGGTAGTTCCCACAGCTTACGCGCAATCACTATTCGTAGCTCGCAGCCTCGTTAACCAACACGGCTTCAGTGCTCTAAGAACTTACATGCTAGAACTTAGAGATGGCAGCACCCCTCAAGAGGCTTTTGCTAACTCATTCGGTCAATCTCAACTTGCTTACGAGAAGAAGCTAAATGAAGACCTAGACCGCTGGAGATTTTCAGGAAAAAGACACCCTTAGGCTTGATCCAAATCACAGCAAATCAATTACCCCATTCATTTCAAAATCTTATGCTTCAATGAGCCTTACCTAACAATCTGGATGCTTACTGACTCAAGTGCTTTTTCAAGCCACTTGATGTAACCTTATTTGGCTGTATAGCCATAATAAGAAAGTATGACCTCCTTCAAACTAGCTCTCGCATTTATCAGAATCCCTAGGCTGTTTTTAGCACTTTTATTCTGGCCTCTAGTGCTGGGTCTATTTATTTCTCTTTTTCAAATCTCAATCTCAATTAGCTTTTTGCAGTTTAATGATAGTCGAGCCGCAAAGGTCGAAGAGCGCCTGCAGTCCAAGGAAAACAACAATACCTGGATGACTCGTATCGTTCATGGCAAAGCTGAAATTCAAGACCCTGTGGTTTGTCGTTGGCAGGGTTCCGAAATACCTTTATCGAAAAGATGCAACGAAGGAAGATACGACGCAGCAGTTCTCACTGATAGCCCAGAGACTTTAGATGTCAGCTCTTACCTAGAGCATTTTGGAAAGTCTATTCGCGCCCTTCATATTTGCAAAAGCTGCACAGCAGCTCTAGTGATGAATCCCTCTAAAAACGAAATGAACATCTACTCGATCCGTGGAATGCTTATTTATATGTTGAAAGAGTTCTTTCAAAACAAGGAACAAGGGCAACACTACGTGGACTTTTTGAAAGACAAGGAAAAAACTTCTAAATTTGAAGGAGAGGTCAATCTTTATCCAGGGAATAATCCTCTGATCATTAGTCTAAGTAGTCTCCTCCCTCACCTACTCTTTATTTTTAATGTAGCGACGCTAGTCTTGCTTACACTTTGGCTTGCTATAAAGGCTCACACGAAAGTCTTGCAGTATTTTTCCAAGAACGACGCCCTACTTCCTCTTGTCGCCTCTTGTGGTAAAAAATCTTTCTATAATTCTATTTGGGTCATTACAGCGGCCCGGGTAGGCTGTTTCTTACTCGCAGCGATTCCTGTAACGATTATTTCCTACAATAAACTACTAAACCAGAGTCCCCTAGAGACACTCGGTATTTCAGGTTGGTTTCTACTACTTTGGTTTCTGGCCATAGTTTCCAGCCTCTCTCTGGTAACAATGATTTCTTCTGTGGCCGAGTTAAAGAAAAGACACAGCATCACTGGATTTGTTTACCAGTATAGCCCGATAGTTTTTTGTCTTTTTGGGTTGGCACTCTGGGGTATAGCTATTTTCAGCAATATGGACTTTAGCTTTCAATTCGCTAGAGTCGTTTTTGCAACACCGATCCTTGGTTTAGGGCCACTTCTAATCTCCCCAATAGCTGAGGCAGATCCTGGAGTTGTCTTTATTCATCTTTTACTAAGCCTAATCTTCTTTCTCCGCCTAAAGAATAGCAACTCTGACTGGTTTGCCTCACACCTAGGACAGATATGATCAATACAAAACAGGAAGAGCGAAATATTATATCCATAGAGGCTAAAAATCTCGTAGCCTGCTATGACAAAGTAGAGGCTCTACGGATTGAAGCTCTAAAGCTCAGCGGTAGAGTCATTGCAGTTGTAGGTCACAACGGCTCTGGTAAATCTACTTTAATCAAAACCGCCCTAGGACTTCTTGGCAATACCGGCTCTCTTAGCATTAGTAGAACAAATTCCTGGGGCGATAAAACTACCCTTATCCCTGAACAACATATGGCCTACTCACCAGAGAGAGGTTCTGTATTTTCAGATATCACAGTTGAGAACTATATTAAGCTCTGGTGTAGAATCAAACAGAACAATGCCAAGTATTACCTTGGAGAAGGAAGAAAATATATCGAGCAGTTAGGAGTTCAACCCTTACTTTCAAAACTAGGGCGAAATCTTTCCAAAGGTGAGCGCCGACGAGTTCAAACTGCTGTTGGTTTTATTAGCAATCCCCTTTTATTCTTTTTTGACGAGCCCTTTGATGGTCTGGACGTAAGACAAGCTAGTTATTTGGCTGAGATAATGATGGAAGCTTCAACTTCGATGGGCTTGATTATTTCCAGCCACCAAATGAACGTGGTGGAACGCTTGGCGGACAAGATTATTGTTTTAAAAGACGGAGAAATTCACGCTTGTGGTGGAGTTGAAGAGGTCTCCAGAGAGCTTGCTGAGAAAACATGGTGCTTAAAAGTCGGCTCCGAGGACATAGCTTTTGAACTTTGCATCGGTTCAAAAGAAGTATTCTCTGACTCACTCATTCATCAACAAAACCGAAGAATTTATTTTACCGGCAACAATTTAAACAAGGCTGAGCTTACCTCCTGGTGCTACGAGATCGGAGTTGGGGAATTTGATCTCGAGGAAGATTCACCAAATCTGACAGATGCAATGGGCTATCATTTAATGAAGTTACAAAACTAAGAAGATCAATGAAGCCTAACTTCTCTAACTTCCCAAGTTCTCTTTTCATTGTCGTCTTTATCAGGGTCTTTCGCGGCACCCC
>CALIEE010000316.1 GCA_938022485.1 uncultured bacterium
ACAAAAGCAGATCTTTAAGGAGATGCAGAAAAAACGGAAAGAGAGGGTTCAAAGAAGAAAAAGAGCCAGAGCCGCGCGATCTCGCTCTTAAAATTTATTCTCAAAAACAACCTTTTCGTAGTCTAGTTGCCCACCTCGAGGATTAGCAGGTTGCACTGCTTTGCCAATCACTACAAACATGGAAATTAGATGATCTTCGGGAAGGTTAATCATCTTTCCTACCGCATCGAAATCAAATCCATCCATCGGGCAGCTGTCGTAACCCATTCCCTTTGCAGCAAGCATAAGGGTCTGCGCCGCTATTCCGCACGAGCGTAAAGCTTCATCTCTCTGCGCTGGTTCATTCTCGTTGTAATATTGTCCAATTGCCGGAACCAAGAAGTCCTGAGCTTCTCTCGGTGCATTACGCCAATACTGTTCAGGAGATTTCTCCCAAGCTTTCAGATCCGCGCAGATTACTACTAGCAATGAGGAATCAGTGACTTGAGCTTGATTCCATGAAACCTCTCGGATTTTTTTTCTGAGCTCTGGGTCTTTTACGATTAAAAACCTCCAATGTTGAATGTTAAAAGCGGTTGGGGAGAGCATTGCTAGCTCAAGAAGTTCTCTCTCTTCTTTTTCCGAAAGATGGTGTTCCGGGTCAAAGTGTTTTACCGAACGTCTCTCTGTTATTGCTTCAATTACATTCATTTTTTGGCTCTTCTCAGGATTGGTTGTTTGGGTAGTTTATTAGAGACTTTCTTAACAGCTAGCTGGGAGAAAAAGAAAGACCTTTTAAAGAAAATAAATGATTTTTGTTCTTGCAAATTAACGGCTGGCAATTAATGCTGCCCCTAGAGAGGAGAGGGTGATTTTACCCTCTATCTGGATTTTTGAATCTTGATAGACGAGAGCTTATGAATATTGAAGGTAAGAGTTTTAAAATCCAAAAATTTCTTTTCCTAGTTGGGCTAATATTAGGATTCGTTCCAAGCTCTGCTGATGCCGATAGTGGACTATATCTTAAGGCTTACGGAGGACTGAATTTCACCTCTGAAACACCTTTTCAGACGGCTGATGCACTCTCTCTTTTAAACGGAGGTGATGTAGAATACGACACGGGACAGGCTTTCGGAATCTCTGCCGGATATCGCATGCAGAATGGCTTAGCTTTGGAATTGGACTATTCATATCGTTCCAATGATTTGGACAGTGTCAATTTGTCTGCCTTAGAGCTAAATGGTGATCTCGAATCCGTAGGATTGTTGGTTAACCTAATTTACTACCCTGCTTTTGAAGATCTTTTGTCTCCTTACTTTGGTGTAGGCCTAGGTGCTTTGCAAGAGATTGATGCTAGTATTTCCATAAATGAAAATCAGTTTGGAGATTTAGAAGGTTCAGCTTTTGCCTGGCAGGCTTTCTTAGGGCTTAATATTTCAGCTTTAGATAATTTATCTGTGTTCTCCGAACTAAGATTTTTCTCTGGACCTGGCCCTGAGCTTTCTAATGACCTAGGATCTATTGATTTAGACTATAATAATGTCAGTCTTATTTTTGGACTGAACTTTAGCCTTACCTAAATTTTGAAACTTACTGCTTTAATATTTTCTGAGTGGGAGACTGAGGCAATCCTCAATCTAGCCACCTCTCTTCTTCACGACAAGGCGGGCAGACTTTCTGTTTTACTAGTAGGAGATCCTGAGCAGTTGAAGGAGTCAGCTGTGAAGTTAAAAAAGTTAGCTGCTGACCAGGGACTAGTCGCACGTTCTTCTGAAGCTGACAGCTCTCTTGAGGAAGGGGAAGAACCTTCTCAAGTAGTTTTTTCTTATATCGACTGTAAGTTTGGAGAGGTGGCTGAAGCCATAGGCAAGCAAGGGCCGGATCTTGTAATTGCCGGTAAGCACGACTCTAGTAAAGCAGGAACAGAACAAAGAATTTTGGTAAGAGAGCTTTTCGAGAAAATACCATTTCGTACTTTTGCTCTTCGTTTGAATGAAAAAGCTCAAGCTGAATTCAAGAAAGTCCTAGTGGCAGTTGGAGGAGGAATTCAATCAGTTGAGGCTATTAAACTTGGTGCTAGGATAGTTAGAGATTCTGGCGAAGCGGTTTGTCTATTGGTTGAACAGCCGATGGGGGATCTATCTGAAGATGTAGGGAAGAATAGGTTGGGGGAGTTGGTTGTCAAGGCAGGTGCTCAGGAGCAACCGAACTTGAGAACAAAGGTTGTAGTTTCTAGTCAGATAGAGAAATCAATTGTTAATGAAGCCGCAGATTTTGATTTAGTAATTCTTGGGGCTACTTGCCAAGGATCACTTAAGCAGAAAATATTTGGGACTATTCCGGATAATATTTTGTCTTCAGGCTCTACTGGGGCAGTCGGTCTTATTAGAGCGGGTCTGCCCTTCTTGTCACGTCTTCGTATGTATACTGAGAATGTCTTAGATTTGACCGTTCCTCAACTCGGTCGTGAGGATCGGATCCAGCTATATTCTACAATTCAAAAAGGAGCAGTTTGGAATTTTGATTTCTTCGCTTTAATGTCTCTCTCTACAATTATTGCCACACTGGGGCTGATACAAAATAGTGCGGCTGTTATCATCGGGGCTATGTTGGTAGCTCCTTTAATGACTCCATTGCTAGGAGCTGGGTTGTCAATAGTTCAAGCGAACACACCGCTGATGAGAAGTTCTCTAAAGGCGGTTGCCTATGGTTTTGTCGTATCGCTTTTTATGTCGACAATTATAGCGTTAGTGGCAGTCGAAATGCCCCTAGGGTCTGAGATTTTAGCTCGAACAAAGCCTAGTCTAGTAGACATGGCTGTGGCGATGTTTTCTGGAGTGGCTGCTGCTTATTGTCTTGCTAGGCCTGGTTTGTCCTCGGCTTTGGCAGGGATTGCGATTGCAGCTGCTTTGGTTCCTCCGGTGGCTACAGCTGGAATAGGTTTAGCCACTGGACTTGCTCCAGTATCTAAAGGCGCAGCTCTTCTGTTCAGCACTAACGTAGTGTCGATTATCTTAGGAGCTTCCGCCGCTTTTTTTGGTGCAGGGATTCGAGAGACAGCAAGTAAGACAGGAGAGATGAAATTTACTTCTGTGATTTTTGCTGTTTTGGTCGTAGTTGCCGTAGCGCTTTTAGTTCCGACCCTGGCTTTTATTTTTCAATAAACATCGTGGAGTAATTTTATTGGCCAACTCTGCTCCGCAATTTTTCATCGACGTCTTCTCTGACAGCTTGGTTTCCAGATAAATCTAGCTTCTCTAATTTTTCCTTGCTTCCTCTAAGTCAATCAGATTCCTGTTAGAAAGTCCGGCTTGGTTTTTCTCGAAAAATAGGTAAAGGACAGTAAGTGACAAAACTAAGATCAAGAAAAACATAATTAGAGCCAGCCAATTTTTCTTTGGTCGACGGTGATTTTTAGTTTTTCTCCCCGCGATATTTTCGGGAGCTACCGGCTTATTCCGTGGTGGAAGTAAGGTATTTACTGAGTCAAATCCTTGCTTATCTTTCATCTCAAATTAAACCTTGGCTCTGATTTGAATAATCTTTTCAAAAGCATCTTGCACTTCGAGAAAACGCCTCGCTTTGCCTCTACTTTGCCCCGCACTGTCAGGGTGCAGCTTTTTTACTAGCTTTCTGTAGGAGCTCCTTAATTCATTGTCAGAGCAGTCGGGGGCGCACTCCAACATTTGGTAAAGAGCTTTAGTTTCCTTTGGTTGTGACTGTTTATCTCGATGTTGGTTGTTGATGTCATAAATCAAAGATAAAACATTACGCAGAGATTCAGGGAGCCCTTGTATTTCCTCATCGGTAAGTGAAAAGACCTCAGCAATTTGTTCAAATTTACTTGAGGCCTTACGGCAAAGTATTCCATCTATAACAACTTGAGACAATAAGAGCTCAGCAATTGAAACTATAGCTTGGCGGTTGCCAGCAGCAACAACTTTGACTTCCTCAGCTAATTCGATCAGTGAATTTTTTGAAAAGCGGCTTTCATGAAAAATTGATTCAAGCCTAGTTTTGACTAAATCAGGTAAGTTGGTGTCAGGGAAAATTTCATATAGCTCGGATTGAAAATCTTCTGCCTCATCGTAGGCCTCGTCGCGTCCAAAACAAAACAGCAGTTTGAAGACAGGTCCAGCTAGGTCTGTGGCCAGTATTGAGGAGGGTTGCTCCAGCATATTGCTAACGAGGATTGTCCCTAATTAGAGCAAGTCCAAAAGGCTCACCACCTGATTCGGACTCTAAAGCTAAAAAGGTAAAAATCCTTTCTCCATCTAAGTTTAAGTTATCAGAGTCAACAGCTACAACTGTTGTTCCTGCCACGGTCAATCTAATTCGGTATTCTCCTCTTTCAACTTGGAGAAAATCGGAAACAGAGCGAAAGGATATATTCTCAAGAACCGGCCTTAGGAAATCTAAGTCAGATTCCGTGCCTGATTCATTAATGTAGACATCAAAAGCTGGGGCCGAGGGAGAGAGGTGAGCAAGGCGAAATTTAATTAAATTCTCACCTGGTGCAATCAGATCGTCGGCGATCACAACTGTTTCTATTTCGTTGAGGAAATTTATAAGAGCTGCTGTAAATGATTGGGTTGTCCCAACTTGAATAACTGCTTGAGTAAGTGTTGTATTAGTTCCGGCTGAATTAAAGCTTAAAGCAATATTTCCTGGTTCCACTGCAATAGGGTTGCTTGCTTCTCTAAAGCTTAGCCCCGCTAGCCTTAGGTCTGTTCCAAAAAATACGTCGAGTGATGGAGCGTCTGGAGAAGCATGGACTATCCTGAGAGTACTCTCTTCGGCACTGGGAGAAGAACTATCCGAGCCCCCTCCACAACCAGTAAGAAGAACTACAAGGCCCAAACATAAAGTAGGTAAAAACTTAATCATAGCTAAAAGTGTTCCAGAACGAGGTATAATGTCACTAGGATTACTGCTTTGAATTCCTACTATTGACGAATTGGCTGAGTAAAAGAGGGAGTTTTTCACAAAGCCTTTGGCCTGTCTATTGGCTGAAAACCGTTTTTGGGGCTTAGAACAAGCGAGTTCTGGAGGAGTATATATTGGAACTAGTTCTACAGGTGACAGTCTTAAGCGCTAAGTATTATTAGGAAAACTCTGTCATTTTAGTTTTTCCTACCAAGATTTTGGCCCGACCATTGTTTTCCTATGAAAATGGTGTATTAAGTTACTTGAAAATGCATGGTCTTTTTTGCACCTCTATAGTGGTTTACCTGTCTAATATTAGCACGATCATTCCGTTCCATATTGCCTAAATGTCTAACGCAACAGATCAACAATCAGAATCTCTTTCCTGGCGGATCGTCTGGGGCCTAGTCTTTCTTGGGGCGGCTCTTCTTGCATTCTACGGGAGATTCACTGGTCTAGGTCTTTGGCCGTTTGCTCATGATGAGTTTTACTTTGCAAACTCAGTAGGCAAGATACTGGAGAAGGGATCTCCTGAACTTGGCTGCGACGGTCTTTACATGAGGGGTATCGTCTACCAGTATCTCCTCTCAATAGTCTATCAACTTGTAGGTCACTCACCTGAACTAGTCTTCCGGATGGTGAACTCTCTATTTGGGGCACTAGCAATTATTCCCGTTTGGCTTTTGGCCAAGCGCCTAGGTGGAACCAAAGTTGCTATAGTCTCAACTATA
>CALIEE010000317.1 GCA_938022485.1 uncultured bacterium
ATGAACAAGCCAATAACTTCCAGTGGAGAAATGATTATTCGCTCGAAAGGGGAAGCTAAGGGGCAAGAACTTGTTTGGGAAACTAAGCAGCCATTTCCAGACAAGGTAGTCATTTCAGAGCAGGGCTTTGAGGTAGCTACATCTGGTGGAGGGCTTAAGTCTTACGATTCTGGTCAATTTAGAGAAATTGCCAAGCTAATTTTAGATATTCATACTTCTAAAAATATCATCCAGTTATCGAAAACTTTCCAGCTTGAATGTAGTAGAGATACAGAAGGCTATAAGGTCAGCGCTAAACCCAAAAGGCGCTCTTTAGCTAAATATATTAAGGACTTTGAGTTAGTAGGTAAAAATTATCCCACTAAGATTCTCTTGACTGACAATCGAGGAGATAGAACAGAACTTATTTTTAACGAGTAGTCTAGTAGCGAAGCAGACGATAGCTTGAGAGCAGCATTAAAATCACTTTGGTTCTTTCTTTTGCTGGTTGGTGTTGTTTACCTAGCCACAGTCCCACTAAATTTAAAAAGTGATGTCTTAGATATGCTGCTTTCTGATAGCGGAGAGCAGTCAGAGCTGCTGGTTGCTAAAGGTTTGATGTCAGCGGGAGCGGGGGAGCTTAGACTTGCTTTAGTTTCAGATTCCTCTGCTGAACTGGAAGATGCTGTTAGCACCTTAAAGAGTAGTCTCTTAAAATCTAAAGTTTTTCTGAATTTAAAGAAGATAGCTAAAGATAAGTTTTTTAAGTCCTTCTCTGCCTCCAGAGCTTATATTTTAGATCCAGATGCTTTAGAGTTATTAAAATCGAAAGACTCGGTGGATCTGGTAGTTGGAAATATTCAAAGGAAGCTTTCCTCTCCCTTGGGTGGCTTTTATTCAACACTGCTACCTTATGACCCTTTACTTCTGTCCACCGAAAGTCTCGAGGTTTTAACTTCTCTTGTAAAAGGTGAAGAAGTGGAGAATGTCTTGTTTCAAAATGATCAGTCTGAGCATCGAGCCTTTTTCTTTATCGAGGTCGGTCAGGATCGTAGTGCTCCTGAACAAATCACTGGAGAGCTTAATCAAATAATTTCTTCTTTAGAAGAATCTCATCCTGAAATTGAAGTGCGCTGGAGCGGCTTTTCTCGTTTTGCCGCTGACTCTGCTCAGCGGATGAAGCGCGATATTAATCGAGTTGGATTATTTGCCTCGTTGTTAATTCTGGCTTTAGTTTGTTTTACCTTTAGAAGAATTGAACCTTTGCTTTTAACAGGCTTGTCCCTTATTTCTGGATTCTTGTTTGCTTTCAGTGCAACTCACTTCATTTTAGGTGGAGTTCATTTGATGACCATCGGCTTTGGAAGTAGCTTGATGGGTGCTGGGGCCGACTATGCGGTTCATTTTCAATGCTCAAAGTATTTTTCAGGTTCTGGTCTTCTTGTTGCTAGGTCAATAATTTGGGGCGCTGTTACTAGCATTGTTGCTTTCCTGTTTTTGATGATTGCTGGTTTTCCAGGGCTAACCGAGCTAGCCTTGTTCTCTGCTTGCAGTCTTTTGGGTAGCTCCCTATCTGTTCTACTTTTCTTTAAAGACAGTGGATTGGAGAGATTAGATTACTCTAGTTCGTTTCTTTCAAACATATTGAGCAAGAGTCCCTATAGTCTCCTTATATTTAGCTCCGGTGAGGGACGAGAAAGCTATGGTTGGATGTCGACCCTATTTATAGGAATTTTGAGTGCTCTTAGTTGCTATTTATTTTCCAGCTTCGATGACAATCCAACTTCTTTTCAGAAACCATCTAAATATATTCTCGAGGATGAACTTTGGTTGCAGCAGAAGCTGGTGCCTCAAGGTTTAGATGGTCATCTTTTGATCTCAGCTGACAGTGAGCTGGCTTTAGAGAATCAATTGCTTGAGCTCTCTAAAAAAATTACGAGCCAGGCTTTGGCTGGATCTGTTGTCTCTAAAGCTTCAGTCACTAGAAGCCAGTCAAAAAGACAATCTAGTTTTGAGACTTACTCCGATTTCCTTAAAACTAATCAAGTAGGATTGACCAAGCAGTTGTCTGAGTTGGGATTTGATGATGCGCTTGTTCAAAAAGCTTTTGAAATTTCTGAGCAGCAAGAACCTTCTCTGACTAGCTCGGAAGAAGTCTTCCCAGGAGAATTGTTAAAAGAGCTGAAACTGGGTCAGAGTGCAGGTAAGCACTGGGCTGCAGCCTATCTCTATAATATCTCCGACAAAGAGTTGTTGTTAGGTCTCTTAGATAAGGAAGGTAGTGCTCAGTATTACAATCATCGAGAGACTCTAAATAAACTTTTCTCTGACTATCGCTTGCAAGCAATATACTGTTTGGCCCTTGCCTATTTGATAATATTTATTTTACTTGTTTTGGTGTCTGGGGCAAAGCAAGCTGTAAGGATAGTGTTGCCGGCTGTTGTGGCTGGACTTTCTACCATAGCCCTAGTTGGAATTCTTGGCTTTAGCCTTAATTTTTTTGGAATTTTGGCCTTAGTGATTGTTTTAGGCTTGGCTGTCGATTATGGAATTTTCTTAGATCAGTCTAGGGAGGAACGACAAGTTAGTAATATGGCAATAAGTCTTTCTGTTCTGACTACTGCAGGCTCTTTTTCTTTACTTATGCTCAGTGAGACTCCAGTGCTAGCAATGTTTGGAGCTATAATATCCATAGGAGTAGTTACGTCTTGGCTAATGCTTCATCTTTCCTTTGGAGAGGATAATTGAGGACATTGTCTATTCTTTTACTTGTAGCGTTCTCTGGTTGTAGCGTCAGAGAGATCGAGCTGCCCGAGAATATAGAAAGGGATTCCTGTTCGGCTCGAGTTCACTTAGGTGAATCTTATACTCAACTTGGACCAACTATTGATCTCTATTTCGAGAAACAAGAGTTTGGCATGGTTGTAGTGGGGATAAGTCCGATTGTTGGGAGAGAGCTTTTAGTCAAGTTGTCTGATTCAGGAATTGTTGAAGAAAAAGTGAGCCCAAGGTTCGGAAGATCGAGGCAACGAGAATTAGTTTCTATTTTTCTCTTGCAGGCTAGTGATAGGTCACGGAAAGAGTCTTGTAAGCTCTCTCTAGAATTTCCTGTTTCGTAGTTTCTTTTGTTGCTTAGGTGAAGGATGAGCAGCTTCAAAAGGGACGGCATTACTCTTTTCCCAATAGTCATAAAAATTAAACCATTGGTCGGGGTTTCTAAGGCAAATGTCCTCCATTCTCCTAGCAAATTCTTGAGCCAAGCCTTTCATTTGCTTTCGCTTTGCCGTTCTGGTTTTACAATTTTCCAGCTCGAATATTTTCCAAGTTGCGGCATACTTGTCTTGCTCTGAGTCTTTGTAGCAAAAAAAGCTATAGACAGGGCAAGATGCAGAAAGTGCCATGGCAAAAGGCCCTTCCGGAAGAAGACATTTTTCCCCGAGAAAATCGACCTCAATCGCACGCTCACTAGAGGCGGAGATTCTGTCAGCTAGAATAGAGATAAACTCTCCTTTTTCTAGTCTTTTGGATATTTCTACTGCCGCTTTGATATCAAAAGATTCTAAAGACACTATCTCTTGCTTTGAACCCGGATCTAGTTCTTCAAGAAATGTTCTAAACATTTGAGCGTTTTTTAAGTACATCATAGGAGTAACTTTCAAACCCTCTTTGGCTTGGTGCAAAGCTCTAGCCATTTCTAAGCACCCAATATGAGCGCTTAAAACGAAGCCTCCTTGGCCAGAGTCCACTAGAGAGAAGATTTCCTTTTCCCCATGCCAATTAATGGATTCGACTCCCACGGTTTTATCCCAAGCAGAGATGGAGTCGATGATTTGCTTGCCAAAAGCAAAGAAGTGCCTGAAAGAGGAAATAGATTTTCCACTTTTTAGTTCTACTCGTTTAAGAAAATCTTTAGAAGCTTTTCGAGCGCTAGGTGCAGTTAGATAAAAATATAAAATTACAGGAAAAAGTAGGATGGAAAGTAAGGATCTCCCGCCTAGTCCGTAAAGCAGCTTGAGAGTTTTAAGTGCAAACCTACTGCCTCTCTCTTTTTGTTTAAACCAGTCAGTTTTTTTGCCTAGAGACCTGTTTGGCTTGAAAAGAAGAGACGGAATTGCCAGTAAAAGTAAGCGAATGTGTATAGCAATCATTGTAAAATTGTCTTTTACCATTCTAAAATTTGAAAAGCCGTCAGGGGCGTAGCTTACAGGGGAGGGAATGTTTACAACAGCTATGTCCATCCAACATAATTGAACTGCAATTGAAGGATCAAAGCCCATACCCGGAGTCAGAAAAAAACGCTCAGAGGCTTTCAGACTTTTCTCTAGTGGATAGACTCTGAAACCGAATAGACCGTCTTTGACTTTAAAGCTTAAAGTTTCAATAGTAATCATAATGTTCGTAAGCTTTCTGCCCCAAACTCTAGCTTTTGGAGCAGACTTATCGAATAGCGGATATCCAAGAATCAAAGCTTCTGGTTTTTCTCTAGCGGCTTCTAGGAATGTGAGGATATCTTCAATTCTATGCTGGCCATCTGCATCAACTTGAACTGCATGAGTGAAGCCCTGTTCAAAGGCTAAGCGAAAGCCCTGCATTACAGCAGCTCCTTTGCCTTGATTACTTGCCAGCTTTAAAAGCTGGAATCCATGACTGGTAGTAATTGACTCTAACTCTTTGGTGTCCTGGTCAGTGTTTCCGTCGTCAATCACCAACACAGGAATAGAAAGAAGCGAAATTCTTTTCGCACATGTTCTAAATAAGCCAACATGCCTAAATACTGGCACTACTATACAAGGCTTAATCAGCACTTTTTATTTTTCCTGTAGTCGAAAGTTTGCCAGCTGAGTGAATTTCAAAACTTGAAGCGTTTTTGAAGAGTACTCTCACCTTAGACGGAGGGGTGATAGGTGATTTGAATTTGACTGAATGAAAGCCTTTTGGCTCAGATTTGTGGAGTTTGGAGTAGAGGTACTGTGCCCAGATTAACTGCACAAATGCAGGGGCTAGCGGTCGTCCAGGAAAATGATCTTCGATGTTCGGAAAATCTAGGCCTATGTTGAAATTAAGCTCCCCTTTTTCAAGATCTAGCTGGTAGTCAGCGGGGATCGAACAAGGTAAGGACATCTTAAAAAAGCCTAGCTATGAGTTGACTGCTAGTTTTTCATTTTGTTTGAGATGTTCAACAAGCTGACCCAGGGTTTTGCATCCCTCGAAATCAAGTAGTTCCAAGTCCATGTCGTAGCGATCGTTAACTTCGTTCAAGAAGTCAATCAAATCTATGCTATCAATTCCGAGGTCTTCAACTATGTCAGCATCAGCTACCATCTTTTCTGAACTTATTTCAAATAGTTCTGTTAAAAGCGAAGTGACTGTCTGCCAAGGGTCTGAGTGAATCATAAGTGTTCTTAAGGTCTCTGTTATACAGCCGCTCGACTATCAATATATTGGGACAAGGTTTTAACTGAGAAGAAAACTTTTTGCATGTCTTCTTCTTTATCTGATTGTAAATCAATATTATATTTTTTGGATATGGCTAAACCAAGCTCCAGAGCATCAATGGAGTCTAAGGCTAGACCCTCTCCAAAAAGAGGCATCTCGGTTTCTATTTCATTAGCTTCAATATCTTCCAGGCCAAGTGAAGAAACGATAAGCTCTTTTAGCTCAGTCTGGAGGGCATTTTGATCATTCATTTACCATTTCCCAAAATTACGGTCGAAAACTAGCATGAATCTTAGAGGGCTGAAAATTCTTGTCCTCAGTTAAAGAAAGATTTTGAGCAGTAATGATGTGGTCTTTGAAAAAATCTTCAAGTTTTTCAGTAAGTTCCCTTCTACTGGAGGGGGTATCTTGGTGACCCTCTGAATTTATACCGTTGCTGGAAGAGCAGCTTGTCGGGACTGGCTCAAAGAAACTAATTGAAGCTCGGCAGAGTTTAGTTGGAATTTGATACCATCTCTGCCCCCTTCCAAGCACCTTAGGCTTGTAGTCAATTAAAACGGGTACTATTGGAAAAGAACTCCTTAAAGAGACGGCGGCAGCTCCTCTGTGAAACTTCATATTCTCGAGCCAATTTTGAAGTTCTCCAGAGCTTTGAGTTTTTGGGAAGCTAGTTCGGGTGCCTTCAGGGAATATAACCACAGGGTTTCCAGCTTTTAGCTCGGAACAAAGTGGATCTACGATTTCATTTGAGCCAGTATTTACAATATAGCCAGCAGCTTTATCTGCTTTGGCATACGGCGAGCACTTCATTAATTTACTCTTTATGATCACCACGCACTCGGGGAAGTAGGATATAAAGAACACTACATCTAAAAGGGATGGGTGATTAGCTGCAAAAACTAAAGGCCGGCCTTTAAAGCTTTCTTTCAAGCCATGGCATTTAATATTTAAGAGACCTAAGTTTTTAAGAAGGTTTAGATAAATTCTTGCCCCAGAAGATATCAACTTCCTATTATCTGAAATGCTACGTTGGGGATTAAGGGTGGTTAGTATCGGTATTAAGACGTGCCCAATTAAAAGGGCCCCGATAGCGATCAGTCCAAAAGCGATATAAAAGGCTATGGCTCTTATAAAAAGAGCCATAGCTTGCCAAATTGCCTTCGATACGACTTTAAGCATTCCTATTCCCCCCACCCTAGGAGGCGGCTAGATTTCTAGCCTTGTAAATGGCTTAGCTCAACGTAAATGTCATTCTCAAGATTTGAGATCCACTTATCGTAGGCTTTGTGAATCACTTTGTCTCCAGAACGGTCAACGCCTTGATCTAAGTCCTCACTGTTGATTAGTTTAATATTGACAAGAGATCGAGAGTAGTCGATGCCAACAGTTGCTGAGTGAGAAGCTCTTTTATAGCGGGCCTTAATAGTGCCGGGAGTTTGTCTAAGGATTGCCCAGTTTCGTTTTTTCAGAGCAGATTTGACTGCGGTTTCTACTTGATTTTGGCTGGAAGCCTGTACTTCAAAGCTAGGTTGTCTTAGAGGTGCTGTTCTACATGCTCCTAAGGTGGCAACCATGGCCAAAAGTGAAGCTATAAGTAGTTGTTGAGATTTAATTTTAAATTTCATTATTTAACCCTATTTTCTCGGTGAATGAATATGCACTGCCTAACCGAGATTTTGGAATTCAATCCCTTAAGGTATACAGTGCACTGAAAAACTTATAGGCTGTAGAATAGTGGAGCAAGTCGGAGCAGCTTTTTGTTCATAACTCTATTAGTTGTTAGTATTGCAACGGGAATCCAGCGTGGATCTGAGCTTTAATCTTGAAAACTTTCGCACTTGGCCCCCTCAGGAGCCGGATTCTGCGGAAAAGCCGTCGGTTAAGTTCATGCCTTTAGCCTTGAGGAAGAAGCTTAGCCAACTTTCAAAGCTTGCCCTGAGCCTGATCAATGAGACCCTAGAGGATGAACTTGTTAGGGGTGTTCCAGTCGTTCTGTCATCTAGGCACGGTGAATCGAGCACAATAGTTGAATTGCTTAACTCCGTTGGCGCGAATGAAGCTAGTTCTCCGATGCTTTTTTCTCGTTCTGTTCATAATGCATCAATCGGTCTTTGGTCTATAGCGGCTGGAAGTAAAGCTCCTCACATTTCGATCTCCGCGATGGACTATAGTTTTCGAGCTGGACTGATTGAATCAATATTGCGGCTGAGAAGTGAAAAGTATGACAAAGTCCTTTTTGTCTATGTAGATGACAAAGTTCCTGAAGAATTCACACAGTTTTTGGAAGAGCCTTTGGAACCATACGGCGGGGCGTTTTTGTTAAGTAAAGGGGAAGAGATCTCTTTCTCCGATTTATTTTCTGAAACGAATAACATTTCGGAACTAAGGGACTTTAAGGTTTTTCTAAATTTTGCATTGGAAGCTGCACAGAAGTGCAAAGTTAGTTAAGACAGCTTAGGTAGGAACCACGAAACATTTAAACTCTCTACTGCTCGTTAAGTTCCCAATCATATTTTATAATCGAAACAGACTTTCTTCCAGAATTTAATAGCTTCCTTGTTGATTCATCAAGAAGAGGCTCCGCGTAAGCTAAAACAGACCGGTAGTCACTACGAACATCCCATTTGTCAAACTTCTTTCCTGCAGTTCCGTGTTTGCTTATGAAGTCTTTTCCATACCACTTGAAGATTGAAGATAGCTGAACTTTCTTCTTTTCGACTTTGAAGTTATTTGGATTGTTTACGAATTTTCTAGACTGGTCTTCTAGTTGAGCATCCAGTTGATCCGCGTAATAAGGCTCTGTTCTCAAGAGAGGGCAAGAAATAGCTGCGCAAACTAAAGCCACATGTATACGTGGCTCGTCGAAGTCTTTTCTAATTATTTTATGCTCAATGTCATTTAGACTGAAGTTTTGATCCTCTACTTTGAAAACTTTCTGATCCCAAGCATCGTCTATGTGCTTAATGCTATTTTTTGGCCAAAGCGCGGATTTCAAAAGGTCT
>CALIEE010000318.1 GCA_938022485.1 uncultured bacterium
TATAAAAACCACCAGCTGGAATAGTACCAGTTAAATCTAATGTTTCACTAACTGTCCCACTATCATTGAAAGTTAAAAAACAATGGTTCCTTGAAATATGCGATGCTCCAACCCAGATATCATTGGAAGGATCCCTTCCCATCGAAATAGTTCTACCCAAAACTAGAGGTATACGAGCTGGTTTAATAAGTTCGGAATTTGACACAACACAAGGATACTTACCTAGATGATCATCTTGCTTAGCCTCACCTTCAATATTTCGATAAAGCTCTACATCCTGCTCCTTTTCCACTCCTCCAATTACAGTCTCCCCGCCTAGTCTAACTCTCTGCCCTGGGACAAAATTTACCCTACCAGAAATCCTTTCTCCATCCACAAAGGTGCCATTGGTACTCCCTAGATCCTCAATCCAAAAACTATTGCTATCACAACCTAACCTAGCATGTTCACCACTAACGTCAGGGGCATCTAAACGAATTAAACTCTTCCTTGAACGGCCCAGCACCACTCCTGTATGGGGAAGAATAGAAACGAAGACAGTTCTTGCCCCCAGCAAAGCTAATGCTGGTAGCTTAGGTGCTCTACTGATTAGCGCCTCTTGAGCAATTCTTAACCCGGCACTATCCGGTGACTCATCAGGCTTTACCGCAAGATCATAGTCCAAAGAAGTAATTGAAGTAGTCACTTCGCCAAGTTCCAACCTAGCAAACTTGTCAAAACTTTCTGTTTTTTTTGACTTTTCAGCTCCGCGGTCTCGGGAACTCACTTGGCAAGAAAATCCTCCCTCTATCTCGCGAAAAATTCTTAATTCGGCAAGATTCGCCGCAGCACCATCAATTACCACATGAGCAAACTCACTAGTACCTACTAAGGCAATTGGCCTTCTAATTAGAAGAACTTCCGGACTACTAACCCCATCATGAAAATCAATTTCTAAAGCAAACATTCAGAATATTCCAATCGCATATTAAGATCGATCCCTCGTATTCCAGTGATATTCCTGATATGCAGCTAGAACATCTTGATCTTTCTCTCTTCTGTGCGCTTTTGTTATCGCATGAAGAACAGCCAAATCGTTTCTACCACTAAGGGATTTTACAGCTTCCATTCGGACCTCTTTTTTCTTATTGCCAAGCAATTCAATTAAAACTGGGCTTGGCAATGATGCTCCAACTCTCTTTAGGGCCAACAAGGTGAGTGAAGAGTCACCAATCTTATCAAAGGTATCGAAAATTGTGTTTCCAGAAAAATAAGGTGCTAATTGATCGAAAGCAGTTTGCAAATCTTGCTCAGTAGAAATATCTTGAAGCGATAAAATAGCCACCGGTGTCGCCAAACGAGCCCTTCTATCCCAATATTTACTCTTCACCCAGCCAACTAAAGTTCGAGCAGGTTCTCCACTCAAAGTCCGTCCAGCTAAAGTTGAAAAAGCATGTTCTTTAACTCTCTTATCTTTTGAAATAGCACATATCACTAATAGAGCACGCTCTGCACTTTGGTGATACCATCGACCAAGAACATTTACATCATCTAGCTTAGTTTCACCACGAGCACCTCGAACCAAGGCGAGTTTTACATTTTTCTCTAAAGGGAAATGATCTAACTTAGAAAGCATTTCAACAAATTCAGATTGAAATCTTGGAACAACCTCTCTAATTCCAACTTCCTTAGCCACATCCTTAAGAGTTAGACTGTTCTGCCTTGCGAGGTAAAGCATTCCCCAAGCCAAGTCGTTAGCTGAAAGCTCCTTCAGAAAACTTTTAAGATCACCTTCAAACTGGTTTAAGAGAGATTCTTCAGACAATATGATAGCGTAGACACTCTTATCATCAAGGTCGGAATACCCAAACTTCTCTTTAACAAAAGCTCTCAGTAACGGGGTAAAAGACTCATCCCCACCAGTATCTAATCCTAGGGCAGCTGCAAACTGAAGGCCAAATTCTGGCATCTCCTCATAAAGACCTCTCAAACGAGATTGCCTTGCTTCGAGAGGAATAGTTTGATCAAAAACGCGTAAGACATTAACCAAATGCTGATCAACATTCCGCTTGCTCTTGTTCATATTCACGAACCAGTTCTCTAACAAACTAGCTGAACGACTTAAACCTCCTCTGGAGAGACGCTCAATAACTAACTCACGAGACAACTTCTTCAAATCTGGATCCTCAGACTCCAAAATCACAGAAACTAAAACGTTGTGCGATACTGGATCATCAAAGTCTGCAATTCTCTTCAAAGCGTCCTTTTTAGCCTCTACAGAGACAGCTGCCGACTTTAAATCGTTAATAGACGGTTTTAATGCCGGCGGCGCAGCTTCCACATCAATTTCCAGTCCCTGGCCTAACTTGGTTGTACTGAGGTCTCCATAAATAAACCTATAAGTAAACAAACCTAGCACCGCTACAATAGAAAGACATAGTAAGGTTGAAACTATGCGCCAAATATCAAAAAAACTGAATGAAGAGCCTTCTCGGCTCTCATCATCATAAAAATCTCTTTCAGTTTTTACTTTTGGCTTCTTTCGGCTACCCACTTCTGATTTGGACTTTCGAACAAGGTCATTGTCCACTCTACGACTTTTCAGAGCGAACTCAGGATCAGTCATTTTAACCAATGATCTTTCTTTAGGAAGTTCATCAGGGCCATTTCCAAGAGCTATTGCGGAGCTATTAGTGCCAGTGGTAATGGAAGTACTATCCGATATATTATCCTCACCCACACTGGGAGAATCGACAAGAACAGCCTGATTAGTCTCAGCGTCAGTCTCTGCAGGTACAACCCCAGCCCACTTTCCTTTACTTCCAGGGGGTTTACCAGACTGCAAAGAACTCTTTATTACTTCAACACATTTCGAAGCATCAATGAACCGTCCACCCTGCCCAGATATTAGACAATCGCCAATGACATCATCAACCCACCCTGGAATAGAAGGATCGACACTAGATGGAGCTACACTTTTGGCGGCAATACTATCAGCACCCTCTACCCCACTTGCTTTTCCTGGATAGCTCCCAGTAAACATTTTATAACCGAGCACACCTAAGGAAAAAACATCATTACTAAAAGACGGTGTTCCCCCAGTTCGCTGCTCTGGGGCCAAGTAGTACAAGGTTTCCTTTGGGGGAATCATCGCTGTTTTTTCTTGAGTGCAGTCAAATCCACCAAAATAGCTTTGAAGAAAAACCTCCCCTAACCCATTAACAACAAAAGAATCATCACAAATATCACCCAGTAAGACTCCCTGTTCATGCAAAGCTGCAATGATTTGCACTGCCCTTACGAAAGCTCGCTCCCTTTCACTTCCCTTCAAACTAAATAGATCATCACCGCTAATTTTCTCGGTCAAAGCCCAACCTTCACTTTTACTATCAACCCCAAAACCAATTACTTTGGCGATAGGTAAACTAGAGTTAGCTAAAGAGGAGATTCTCTTTTCAAAACCAGGCACCGCATCAGGAGATAGAGCCTGACGCTGAGACCACAAAATCGCTGGTTCTTCTCCCCCTTCAGGGAGTACCGCTTCAAAGCCCTCATTATCTCTGGTTTGAAAGAGTTTTTTACCTTTATTAATGTTCATTTCAGAAATTTTACCATTTCATCTGTTTTTAAATTTTGAAAATAAAATACCTTAAAATTAGGCATTAATTACTCCTACTAATTGAGCGTCAAATCTCTCATCAAGTTCTTCATGCGCTACGGTTCTAAACCAAACTGCAGAATCATATTGAGAAACAAAATACTCTTGAACGGCGAGCCTAATCTCTCCAGGGCAAAGCACTACCACTGGCGATGATCCTCTCTCTAAAACTGGAGCAAAAAGGAGACTCGAAGATCGCTTAATCCCTCTAGAAATATCGGGATCCAAGGGAAGCCTTGAACGAGGAGAATCCCACATCGATACGGCGGAACGAAACTCATCCTCAACTTCGGCAGACAAGCCAAACGCAAAGAAGTCCTTTTCTCCATTCAT
The DNA here is from genome assembly GCA_938022485.1 of uncultured bacterium. Lineage (GTDB taxonomy): Bacteria > Bdellovibrionota_C > UBA2361 > SZUA-149 > CALKYB01 > CALKYB01. Next base: position 3,971 of record CALIEE010000318.1, read on the forward strand.
CTCACCAACTAAAGAACCAACCAAGATGAGGCGAAGGTGTTCATGAAGCCCTGCAAGCCAATCCTGTCTATCTTCAGTTTCAGGAGTTCTTGAGTGATACTCTAAGACTCCCTCCATAATTTGCTTGATATCTCTAACGGACAAATTCTCTCGTGCAAGTTTTCGAAGTAAGTCAGAAAACTCCGCTACAGAAACTACCTCTCCATCGAATATTTCTGCGACTAATCTTGAATCAGTAGCTTTACTAATTTCCACTAGTCTAGAAACCTCAGACAAACCGAAAATAGAATCAATATTAGAAATGGCAGCCCCGATAACTTCCAAGGCCAGGTATTGAGATGGATTAATAAGCTCCACTCCTAACCTCTCAAGCGTAGCCTCTGCCACATCAGTAGACTCGATCCATGAGCTACCCGAACAGTTCAGAGGATGAGCTTGATGATTCGTAGCCCTAATTCCTAAAGTTCCCAACTGTCCGGGACTGAGTGAGACGAAATGATAATCTTCATTCAAAGAAATATTTTTTATATTCCTCTCCCTCAAGACAAGAGAAAAATCTCCCTCACCAAGGGTTGAGCCTTCTACAAAAGAAACCTCCGGCACGAGAAGTCCTTTAGTTTTATAAACTCGATCACGAAGTAAGTTAAAATACCTAGCAAAATCCTCCTCCAAAAACTTACCAGCCCCGCTCAAGTTACTTGAAGACATTCCAACAACTAAGGGTTTAAGTCTGAAGTATTCCAAAGAGGGAGTAATGTTTTGGCTCGGAGTTACAGGCAAACCGGTTCCAAACCCGCTACCCAGCTGCGCAGTTGGGGTTTGAAGATTATTTAACCTAACCTTCACCGGAGAATTATGGGATGCTCCTCCTAAAAATCCCCAAGCCATGGAACCTAAAAGAAGTACTGACAATCCTACCGCGAAAAACGGAATGAAAGGAAAGCCTGGAATAATACCCAACAGTATCAACACTAAGCCTGCCATTACTAAGGCTCCTGGGTCGCCTAATAATTGCTGAAAAACTTGACTTCCACTCGATTGACTATTGGATCCTCCCACATGGGTTACTATTATTCCGGCACAAACCGAGATCAATAGAGATGGAATAATTCCAACTAAGCCGTCTCCAATTGTCAACAACCCAAAGGTATTAATCGCATCAGGAAATTCCATCCCAGAACTAATTCCAATAGCAACTCCACCAATCAAGTTAATAAAAGTTATGACAAAACCCGCAATTGCATCGCCCTGAACAAACTTCATTGCACCATCCATAGATCCAAAAAACTGTGACTCTCTGCGCAATTCTTCTCGTCTAAACTCCGCCTGTTCTCGAGTAATTGTCTCGGCTCTTAAGTCAGAGTCTATTGCTAATTGCCGTCCAGGTAGTGAATCTAAGGCAAATCTTGCTGAAACCTCTGCAACCCTAGCTGACCCCTTTGCAATTACGACAAAATTCACAATCGCAATCACCGCAAAGATAATCGCACCAACGCCGAAATTACCCTTCACTACAAAAGTACCAAATGATTCAATCACACTACCGGCAGCTGCTAGACTATCTTTACCTCCCAAGAGAATGAGCCTAGTAGAACTGACATTGAGAGCCAGTCTAAAGAGAGTTGTCATTAACAATATAGTCGGAAAGGCATAGAGAGCCGAAGGCTCACTCATATAGAGACTACGTAGCAACAGAACCAAGGCTACGACGATATTTATTACGAGGAGTAAATCGAGAAGAATGGGTGGCAGTGGAACCAAAAACAGCGAAATCACTACTAAAAGGAGCAGTGAAACAAAAAATCCCGAACGCCCTAGCCTGTCAAAGGTTGCTAATAGTGGTGAAAAAATTTTTAACAAACCGCCCATCTAATTATCCAATCAATCTTACAGCGGTGAAATATTTACGCACCCAGTTCAACCTATTACTTTAAGAACATTACTCTCCAAGCATTATAGGGCCCTACGTGACAATTAGATAGATAAATTTCTATGAAACTGCCTGCAGCGTCATAATTACTAGCCGAAAGCTCCCATAAGACGGACAAATAACCCTGCAAAAAGAAGTGCAAAGAATCCAGCAAATACCATTGCTAGTGGACCTGTCGCCTT
>CALIEE010000319.1 GCA_938022485.1 uncultured bacterium
TCAAATTAATACTTTTGAAAGAGCTTTCTTTCATTTAGCTCAAGAATCGAATAGGGAGGTTCAATCAGGTTTAATCGGGCCTATTCAGGTTTAATTTACTGGTTTTAGTCTGCCTTTGGATTTTGACGCTTTGGTTAGTTATGAAACAAAGACTCTCGACAATGCTTTGAAAACATTTACAAATTTTAGTTTAACTCAGATGTAGCATATTTTCCTTTAGTCTTTATAGCTATTTTAAAGCTCTCCTATTTAGTTGTCTTTAGTTTCTTCCGATAATCATCTGGGTACAAATCTTTTTGATTTGAGTAAAGTAAATTGGTTTCTCAAAAGGTATTATCAGATGGATAAAATGCTATTTCGTCTAGAGATGAATTTCTATTTAGGTAATGTAACTGCTTCGTTTGAAATAAAAACCAGCCTATTTTCGACGTTATTCGAAGAACGAGATGAGCTTATCAAAGAAGACCCTGACCTTTGGGAAGAACAGCCTATTGAAGATGCTTTTTCAGAGCATCGGTTTGAACTAATGAACAGCATGGCTTCGGTTAAACTTGATGATAGTCTGGACCTTGGTTCCAGTGGTAATGTATTAGTTAGAACTATTGTTTCACCGCAGACGCCTGAAATTTATGAGACACTATTGATTCAATTGGGTTTCTTAGACGAGGATATTGGTTTTGATCCGGAAAATCCTTTCGCTCAATATGACCCGCGACGATGGGAGAGTCCGATAGATGTGCTGGGGTTGGGGTCAATGACAATTTTACGACAAGTCCAAACTGAGCAGGAGTCGCTAGTCTCCTCTGAACTTTAAGGCATAGCCTTTGGGGAGTTATTTTTTTGAGAGTTTTTGAATAAAATTTGCTACTTCAGTATTTGGATTTGAACTCTCTTTAATTAGATTGATAACAGCACTTCCGACAATCGCGATCTCGGCATTACCTTGAAGCTGTTCAATGTGCTTCTTTTCAGAGATTCCAAAGCCTAGAGCTCTTGGGACAGAGAAGTTTTCTTTTACCCTATTGAGATAAGCGGGAAGTTCTTCTGGAAGTTTATCTCTGGCACCAGTGGTTCCAGTAGTTGAAACGCAATAGACGAAGGGTGCAGAGGTTGAGTTATTAGCTATTTGTTTAAGCCGAGTTTCGGAAGTTATCGGAGAGACCAAAGGGATTACCGGTAGATTTTCAGAATCACATTCGGTGAAAAAACTATCCTTAGATTCTCCTGGAGTAATATCTGGAACAATTAATCCCTCGCAACCTGTATCCGATGCTGCTTTAGCAAAACCTTTTTGGTTTAGAACTAGGTTGTAGTAGCTCATAAAAAGAAGTGGCGTTTCTATTTTGCTCGAAAGCTTTGCCATAGCCTCTAAGCAGTCTGAGGGGGTTACGCCTTCTGACAAAGCATGCTCACAGGCTCCCATGATGCTTGGCCCATCAGCCATGGGGTCAGAAAAAGGAATTTGAAGTTCGATAATTGAAGCGCCGTTCTCGGCCATAACTTGAACAAGCTCTATGCTTTTTTCAAGACTTGGGTAGCCTAGAACCACATGAGTCATCAAAGCTGGGTAGTCGCCAGTTTTGATTGTCGATAATGCTTTAGCCAAGCGAGACTTAGTTGTCACTTTCTTTAAACTCCTCGGCATAGCGCTCTATAAACTCGCGAAAACTGCTACTTGAGAGATGCCGACCAAAGATAAACAAGTCTTTTTCTCCGCGTCCTGACAAATTGACCACAATAGTTTTGTCCTTAGATAGAGTAGGGGCCAATCTTATTGCTTCAACTAAGCCATGGGCTGATTCCAAAGCCGATAGGATACCTTCATTTTCTGCCAGTGTTTTTACGGCCTCAAGCACTTCTTTATCGGTGGCTGAGGTATACTTAACTCGCCCTTGGTCATGCAGAAAAGCGTGGAGAGGGCCTATGCCAGCATAGTCCAATCCAGCAGAGATACTTACCGTATCCTGCACTTGCCCATGCTCGTCTTGCAGCCAGTAAGACTTATAGCCTTCGACTACGCCTACGCGTCCACCTTGAAATCTAGCTGCATGTTGACCCACCTCTGGGCCTTGCCCACCAGCTTCAACTCCAATTAGTTGTACAGACTCTTCTTCAAGAAACTCGTTGAATGCCCCAATTGCATTACTACCTCCACCTACGCAGGCGATAACATAGTCGGGTAGCGTTCTCTGTTGTTCGACAAGCTGACTCTTTATTTCTTCACCCACCACTTTTTGAAAGTAGCGATTAATCTCAGGAAATGGATGAGGTCCCAAACAGGAGCCTAGTAAATAGTGAGAGTCGCGGACATTGGTTATCCAATCCTTTAGAGCGGCGTTTACTGCGTCTTTAAGTCGCTTTCCGCCGTGGTGAACAGGAATAACCTCAGCGCCAAGGGTTTCCATCCAAAATACATTTGGTCTTTGACGGTCAGCATCCCTTGCTCCCATGTAAACATGGCAGTCCATTCCATATCGAGCGCATACGGAAGAAGTGGCCAGTCCATGTTGGCCAGCACCCGTTTCGGCAACGATTCTTTTCTTTCCCATGCGTTTGGCCAGTAGTATTTGGCCAACGCAGTGATTTATCTTATGTGCTCCGGTATGAGCGAGACCTTCGTTTTTTAAATAAATTTTAGCTCCACCCAGTTTGTCACTAAGGTTTTCTAAGTAGCAAAGTGGAGTGGGTCGCCCGATATAGTTTTTTTGAGCCTCTTTTAGCTCTTTGATAAATTCTGGGTCTTTTTTTGCCGATTCAAAACATTCCTCTAGCTCCTCAAGTGCAGGTATAAGAACCTCAGGGGCGTAGCGACCTCCATACTCTCCATAGTAGCCGTACTGGTCAGGCTGATATTTTTTACTCTCTGCCACTGTCTTTACCGTCTTCGAGATTAGAATTTTCTGGATATTCTTCTATCAATCGTTTGAGCAAATCGGGATCTTTCATTAGAGATTCTCCAATAAGAAAGCCCTTTGCTCCTGCTTTGCTGAGTTCGACTATGTCTGAAGATTCAAAGATACCTGATTCAGAGACCACAGCAAGACTGAAGTCTGAAATCTTCTGTTGATTGTCGGCAATTAAGATCTTTGAGACCTCTAAAGATGTTTCGAAGGTACTCAGATTTCTATTATTAATACCAAGTAGAATTCTATCGGAAAAGTCTGGAATGGCATGTTCTAAAGTTAATTGTTCTAGTGCTTCAAAAGCTGAGTCTATTTCATCTTGATTATGAACTTCAAGAAGAACATCCAGATTCAGCCTCAGTGATTCTTTAATTAGGCGACAGAGCTTCTCTGTCTCTAGAGCCGCAGCGATCAGCAAAACGGCATCTGCGCCGCTGACTCTTGCTTCTAGAATCTGTAGAGGGTCAACAATAAAATCTTTTCTTAAAGCAGGGATTGAGCTTTTTGCGCTAATTTCTTTCAGGAAGTTGATATCTCCTTGAAAATAATCCCGATCAGTTAAAACTGAAATACAAGTTGCTCCATCGTTTTCATATTTCTTGGCAATCTTCTTATGGTCGAAGTCTTCTAGAATCACCCCTTTTGAAGGAGAGGCTTTTTTTACCTCGGCTATAATTGCTGGCTTTTGGCCAGAGAGAAGCGCCCGAACGAAGTTCTTGGGAGCGGGTAAGCTTTCCAGTTTAGCCTTAAAATCTGACTCGAGGTTTTTAAGCTCTAAGCATTCGGTCTGCTTTGTTTTAAGTATTTTTTCTAGAATTGACATTTATAGCTTTTGTTAAAGAAACTTTTGGGATTCATAGCAGAAATCAATCTGTTTTGCATGAGCACAACTAGAGCCCTCCCTAGACTGAAGACCTTGTGAGTAGTTAGTGCGAGGCGCTGCAAGCCCTTATCTTCTGTGAAAATATGCGGCAAGGAGCGTCTATTTAAACTCCCCTGAAAATCTAGACTGCGCCTCATTTAAATTCCGTGTTTTCTAGATCTTACAATGGCGCAGTATCTGTCCTCTGGCCATGCAAGGGCATGGCCGATATACTCAACCATATCAAATCAATCGAAGCCGAAATTTAAAGTAGGTTGAGTATATAAGGTCAAATCATGAAATTCCAAAAATCTTTTCTAATTACAGTCCTAGCATTGACGTTTAGCTTTGTTTTGGCTGCTTGTAATAACTCTAAAGAAGTGGTCTCGGAGAATAGTGACTCAACCAAAGATTTGAATGAGTCAGGGTTAGCGGATAGGCAAGTAAGCGAGAAATCTGAGCAGGTAGTCTCAGCCTCTAAGGCCCTAGTCCCTAAGGCCCTAGTCCCTAAGGCATTGTCCAGCTTTAGTTCGGAGCATCAGGATGCCGTGAAGATTCTAAGGGAAGCTGAAGTGGGCAACGGAATCACGGTAGTAGACTCAGGCAGTGGAGAGAAAAAAATTTATTCTTACAGTATCCCAGAAAACTCCACTGCGAATGCCGAGATGAAAGTTAAAATGGGTTCCAGCAATGTAGTGAATGGTCAAGAAGTCCCATCGCCTCCTATTCCAGGAATTGTGACTCCTATGGAGTTTAAAACAGGAAAAAATGAGCAGGGTAAAGTGCAAGTACAAGCTACTTACCTCCAGGCTAGAATAGAGGAAGATGCAAGTGTGCCGGATTTTTTGAAAGAAGCTACTTTGAATCAAATGAACCGGCTGAAAGATATTACTATGACCTGGGAGGTAACTTCTCAGGGGAACATTTCCAATGTTAGCTTTCCTGACGACCTTCCCCCAGATTTAAAATCTCTTTTTGAACAAACTCAACGTAGCATTGGGAATATGTTTGTCGGCTTGCCTAGCGAAGCCATAGGCGAAAAGTCTTCCTGGATTCTAGGGATAGATAGTTTTAACATCGGAGGAATAGAGCAAAATCTCAGAATATTGTATCAATTGACTGCTATTGAAGGAGATTTACTCTCTCTTGATATGACTACCAGAAGCCTAATTGAAGACCAGGAATTTGATCTTCCTGGGTCAGGTGCAAAGGCTAGTGCCAAGGCCGCTGAGAACTTTACTTTTGGAAAAATGAAAGTGAGGCTATCTAGCTTGATTCCTAATTCTGAAGTCTCTGGAGACTCTAAGATAGTTATAGAAGTCCCCGGATCTGGCCAGACTATTG
>CALIEE010000320.1 GCA_938022485.1 uncultured bacterium
CCCTGGGAACTGAACCTCCTGATAACGACCTGGGCGAATCTCGTAAATGGTTTTATGAGGAAGACGATAGTAAGTGCCTGTAGGATCAAGCTGACCCGGGATTTTTACCGTGTCATGCATTTGTTCAACCCATGCCTCATCAACTGTTCCTGGGACTGGATTTTCCTGGGCTACGAGTCGTTGTTTTTTGATTATCTTAATTGGCGGGGGAATTTCTTGTTTACTACATCCCGAAACTAAAACAGCCAACGCTAGGGCCAAAATTGTAAAACCTGAAGTTCTCATAATAAAACCTTTCACTAATTACTAAATTTTTGCCTTAACTTGGAGCCTTGGTTAAACCATCAGACAGGCTTAGCGCCCGACCACTTCTTTTCTTGCTCTCAGCTGCCGCTGCTGCATCAGCCTCTCTTTTCATTGAGGCTAAAGCTCCTGCTCCAAAAGGAGCTAATTCAACTGCTTTTTGTAAAGCTAAAACAAAGTCACCATCTGTTTCATCTAATAGAGCTGCAAACAACTGGTTGTCATCACCATTGTTTGTAGAAACCCAATAAAACGCAGGCTCAAGAGGCAATACCATTGCGGCTTCACCTATATCTGATAGCAAGAAGAATTGAGACTCAACTCCCTTGACTGTGTTCAAACGCATAATAGTATCAGCCTGCTGCGGATTAAGATGGAATGCTTGAGCAGTAAGGTGAAACTTTGCTGGGTCTTGTTTCAAGAATACTTTATGAGAACTATTCTGAACAATTGCCTGCCCACCTTCTCCAACATAGAAATCCTCACCAGATTGACTGGCTGCGATAACAATACCTTTTCTTTTTCGATATAAACGGAAAGCTGCTTCTACAACTCCAGCGGATGTTTTTCCAACTAGGTCATGAGCCTCATCAAAGACAAGCATTTTTCGAGTATCTAGCTCTTCAGGGTCGTTCATCACTTCGTCGGCCCAAAGCATAGCTACTTTTAGAAAAACTCTTTGCAGGTCAGGGCTACGGCTTAGGCCTTTAAGATCGAAAACGATAAACCTTTCTCTGAGCTCAATACTACCTGCTCGATCAAAGAACCTCGCATAAGTTCCATCACCGTAGAATTCTCTCATGATGATAGCCAGCTCCTGCCTCATTCGAAAATTGTCCTCAGTTTCATGCGGGCGAGGTGGCTCTTTTAAAACCTTCACTACATCTCGGAGAAGAAACTCTCTCTCCATAGTACCGTGACGATAGCGATAATGAGCTTCGTTCAAAGACTCAACAATTTCATGACGCTGAAGTCGGTTTAAAACCATGCCTTCCTGTGTGGCCATATCAACTATCACATCAACACAAACGTCGAAGATATCCTTGAAATCACCTTGCGTTTTGTCAGCATCCATTTCTCCGACTCTTGCCAAGAAGTTCATAGCTGGAGCTCTTGAAGGTGTAGCTTGGTAAATCTTACCCTGAAACAATTTGGCCACTTTTTCAAAACCACATGGCTGGTTAGGCATACCCTTATCAAAGACAAACGTAATAGGTGGCTTCGATAGCTTAGAACCATCAGGTTGTAGCGAATAGTGACCTCGCATCATTGTGATAATGATAAAGTTCAGAAGATAACTCTTACCAGCACCTGAAACTCCACTAATGATAACGTTTGGTGCGGTATTCGAATCATATAAATCGAAACTTACTAATTCTCGGTTCCAGAGACTTGGCAGAACAAAAAGGTTATTTTTACTACCTTTCCAGTTACCCCAAATTGGAAACAAGCGGGAAGCACGCGAAGAGCGCATCATCGTGGTCCAACCTGGACCATCTAGGTTAGGATCATATCCACCCGGCAGAGAGTTGAGTAGAACACCTAAATCCGAGATCATGTGTGACATTCCTCTAGCACCATTTAGAGAAGGAAACTGAGCCAATACCTCACTAGCTGCTCTTCTGGCCTCATCCATATTCTGGGTAATTTGGACATGATGTAAACCTGCTCTAACAACTTGAGAACGATTCGAGTAAAGCTCATCTCGAGCTTGTCTAACAGTAGAGATTTGATGCACTACTTGTTGGTTAGAACGCCCGCCGGGAGCTCTCTCTCTGAGTCCTAAAGAACGGTCAAGGCTGTTTAAACGCTTCATTTGAGTCTCTACAGGATCTTTGCTGTAGGTAACTGAAAGGATTGACTCCACAGGGGAAGATTGCAGGGGGATAGTCATCATCGGAAGACACTGCTTAGGTGGCTTAACCATACTTACTGTATGAAAGAATCGACCATCTTTTTCAATAAAACCATCTTCATCATGATAAACTGGAGTAGTTGAAATCAAATTAGAAAGAGAATCATCAGCATCATACTCTGGAACAGGCACTGCATTTCCTCTTCCCCTTTTAAACTTTCCACCTTTAGTGCTTCTTCTATTTAAAATTGGATAAAGAAGATCGATAAGACCTTGTCCATCAACAAGTTTAGGTCGCAAACCAATATCAGCCAAAGAAGAAATTTTACCCTCCACCTGCCCAAGGAACTCCTCGACATAGCGATTAAACTCTTTTTGTCTGGCTGAAAGGTCATCTCCAGAGCCTTTTGGTCCTTTAAAAAGAACCGAAAAACTTCTGATAATCTGATCAAGTTGACTATGCCCTTCCCACTCAGGCTCGTAGCGAAAGCAAATGATTAAGCGTAGTTTTTTAATTCTTCGCGCAAAATTTTGAGATGAGGCTGAAAGCTTCATAAGGCGAATCCAACGATTAGCCATCCAACCTGCTACACCATCAACCGGATAGTCGTCTCTACATCTATCTAAAATGTCATTAACATCAAAACTGGTAATCCAGTTAAATTGGACTGAAATGTTTGTGTCTAGGGAATCAAGTAATTCTTGAAGAACCGCACAAGCTTGAAAGGCTTCAGAGTCGGAAGTGGAAGTAAGCAGAAGTGGATCTGCTTCCCATATTGACCAAAACGACGCATCGCTGTGAACGAAAACTTTTCTTTGCTCATCCCACTTCACGTAGGGGAGAAGCTTGTTGAAAATCTCTTCATCCTGACAAAGCTTTTCTCTTGTTAGCCTGCTTATGCTCATAGGGTAAACCTTTAAAACCTTCTAAGAGGTTAAAATCCAAAACTACTCATTCAAAAATAAGCAGCTTTAAAAAATCCTATGGCTGAGAGAGTGACCTATAAGATGGTAAAGACGGGCTATCAGCAAAATTACCGACCACTAAGATTCTTCTTTTGTGATCAAGACGGGCGCTGACCTTTGCCTGTCTACTTACTTCTTTTAGTACTTCCTCAACCGTTCCTGTGATCTCCATTGATACCGCCCTGCTTCCATACTGGGTGGGGTATCGAAGCTCATACCCTATAGTCTGGCTAAGTGCCTCTAATGCTTCCAAAAGAGTGGCATTTTTCATGGAAAATTCAATAACTGGTTGATATAATTGACCTTTTTCTACTCTCTGCTCACCTACAGGACGTGGTAAGTGGCTCCAAGTTACCCTACTGTAGACCGGTTCTATCGGTGCTTGGCGGGTGGCCGCTTGATAATACTCCTCCCTAGGCTCGATAAACTCGAACTCCGGTTTTTGAGGCGAGCAGGATACGCATAAAATCGCAAAACTTGCTGTAAGGATGAATCCTCTCATCGTCTTCTACCTTCGCTCTCTATGGACCCAAGGAGTGGAACCCCCTTGACCTGAGTCACCTTCGTTAAGCTGTCTCTCGATGTCAAAGGCATCTTGAACGGCCCAACGATCATCCAATACCTTTAGATAGTAAAAGTGCTGAGGAACGAGATCTCCAAATTTGTTTAGGTGATCTGGAATCCACATCAATCTAACTTCAGCTGGTTGAACAACTGGGTAAGCTGGTTGAGGAGCCTGAGCTCTTCGATACTCTCCCATCACTTTGAGAGCAGTACGTGCTGTTTCTTCTGATCGTGAAGAACTTCCCTCGCTCAAGAGAGGTTGGTTATTCGCTACTCCAAGCTGAACAGTTGAATTATCAGAATAGGGGTTTAAAAGATTGGCAGCACCACTACCACAGGCAGTAAGTGACAGACAAAAACCCGTTCCCACAAGCAGATTTATTAATCTTTTCATTTTCTTCTCCAAAACCAATTAAAAAACCTCTAATTAAAATATTTTAAGATAACGAAGAGTCGTAGTAGATACTCTCGTCTCCATCTTCTGAAATCAATTCAACCTCAGAATTACTACTAAAAATTGCTTGAACAGTTCTTCCTGGGTTAACGGCAACCACTGGGATCTGCTTTCTGTATCTTTCAATAATTATCTCAGCCATACTTTGAAAAGTATCTGTTACACCTAAGGCAATTGAAGATTGAATGTCACCTGGGCTGATTGAGTTGCCACCGTTTCCTAGTAAAACAAAACTTTCATCTGTATTATTGCTTCGGTTACCACTGGCTCTATCTCTAACTCTATCACCCAAGAACTGTCCGGTAGCAATCGTTGAAAGAGCAACCATGGTCTCCCCGAGATTATCTCTTAGCTGACCTCTCATTCCACGACTTCCATCCTCTCCCACTATCCAACCATCTACTTGGATAACTGAACGACGCCCGTCGTTGTGACGGATAGCCAACTCAGAAAGTCTAAAAATAACCCTCGAGTTACCTTCGATACCTTCAGCTGCCGCTATTATTCTAGCTTCACCAACGTCAAGAAGAGAACCATCTGGTCCAGTGATTGGGCCAGTAATTTTAAACATTACTGGATAAGGAGTCCCATCAACCGGCGCTTCAATACCAGTTAAAAGCTGAAGCGCAACGTTATCTCCAGCTGTAATATGACTCATTCTCAAAGGCCCTTTCGGTTTCTTCGGTGGTGGTGGTGGAAGATCTGTATCCTCAAAACCAAATCCTTCAATGTTTTCAGAAACTGGGGCCTCAACTTTAATCTTTTTCTGGACTACTTCTTTGGTTGAACGATTTTGCTCTTCCCGCAGATCAACTACATCAGAAGCTATATTTTCCATTTTATCCAAAAGTCCATCTAGTATTCCGATGGTTCGACTTTTATCCTGCTCACGCTCTTTCTTCATTCGAACAAGATCTTCTTGGATAGACTTATTATCATCCTTGATTTGCTCAAGGCTGTTAGAAGTTACAAGTAGCAAATCCTTCCAAGCAGCATTATCACCATCACTAAGATTCATCTCAGTTGGGTTTTGAATATTAATTGGTTTCCTTACTTTGCTCCTTTTTCCATTAGGGATAAAAGCAAGCAGGAGCAAGCAGAAAACTAAAAATCCAACACCGATCATAATTCGGCGATCATTTTTGATTAGTAGTTTGAGATTTTCTATGCCTTCACTCATCAAAAGCTCCCTATAATTGTTTAGATCTAGTAATCACGTAAACCTTTCCCTTATGAGAACTGTTGATTTTTTGCTCATTTGTAAGGGGCCTTGGGGCAAGTTGTGGCCGTGAGAGCGACACTGCTCTCGTTCCATCAAGTCTAAACGTGGCTGGGTTAATAGTTTGAGTAGTATCCAACTTGTTCTCTACAGAAATTACATATCCCCAGTAGTTGGAACCAATATAAATCTCGTCAATCTTAGCTTCTATAGAACCATCATGTAAGACTACTTCACCAGAATAACGGTTTGATCTTCTATAACCAGGAATGGCTTTACGCTTACCAAACTCAGCAGTGAGAATCATCTGCCTCATAAAACCCGAAACTCTGCTTGGGGGAGCAGACTGCCCAACCTTAAATTCCGGCTCTTCGTCAACTGTTTCAGGCGTTGGGGATGGGCGGCTATCAACAATTTCAACAGCTCCATCACGCTGGTTACTGGAATCAAAGGGCTTAAGTCTAATTGAATAGCTTCGAGAGTCTCCTAGATGAACCAAAATAACTTCACCATCTTCACTCATTTGTGGTTGAGCAAAAACAACTAAGTACTTTTCTTGTCTCTCTAAAAGAACAGCTGAGTTCTCTCGTCTGAACCCACCTTGAATATTTCCTGGAAATTGTAGTTGAGTTGGTTCTCCTGGCTTTACGTATACCGTAACTTCCTGACCATCATACTTAATCTCGCGGGCTTCAGCTGCATTAGGGGCTACCAGCAACGTAAATGCTGTCAGCATGGCTGGAAAAAGATAAGCTTGAACCGATTTTAACCTTCTCATTTTTAACCTCTAAAAATATCAACGGAGAGGCTAAGACCTCTCTGTATCTTCTATAGCCTAACTAGGCTTGACCTTTCTTTGAAGGCTTCTTCTGGCCTTCCCTTACTTTCATATCCGTAATTACAATCCCATACTCGTTATGTAGATTTCTAGGGATTGTTGTCATCTTGATATACCATTCTGCCAATTCTGGGCGTAAGTGCTTGTTTTGTAACAACTTATATCTAAAGCCTGGTAGCTTAACTACAACGTGATCCTCAAATCTCTGAATGCGAACTCTTGCCGCATCCATTCGAAACTGCTGGGATTTTCCAAGTTCTCTAATAGCTTTAAGCGCTCCGTTCTTAGTGCTCAGATAATTCCGGTCAAAGTCACTGAGAGCAGGCTCCCAAAGAAACTTCCTAGCGGTTCTGAACTGAGTGTTTGCTGTATACGGTTGATAGGTTTCAATTAGATTCAAAACTGACTGAGCAACACTAATAAACTCTGCATCAGGAAGCTTTGTTACGGAATAAGTTCCAGGCTCTGGTTTGTCTGGAACATCAACAATAGTCTCAGCTGAAGAAATAAAGTAGATAGACGCTACGATCAGCATAGCTGATATAGGAAATTGCAAAAGCGTTAAAGACCTCCAAAATAAGGATTTTCTCTTGTAACGCTCCCATAGCTTTAGAGTGTCTGCCCCTGAACGGCCGAGAGTAGGAACAACTTTTAATTTCGGCTTACCCATTTTAACTATCCAAAAATTCCTTTTTTCTTCTTTTTAGTCCGATCAATGACCTTCATATTTAAGCCATGAACAACTATCCCGTGAAAATTGTGAACATTAGGTGGAACTGTTGTCATTCTTATTGTCCACTCTACTTGATCCATTTTACTTAGCTGCTCACGCAAAAGCTTCTTCCTTCGACCAATCATTTTAACTTCGACATATTCATCAAAGCGATGAATTTC
>CALIEE010000321.1 GCA_938022485.1 uncultured bacterium
TAGGGCTTAGGATTATTCTTCGTAAAAGATTTTAGGAAGCTTTACCGCTTCCATAACTATTTCATCCACTTCTTTGAATTCAAAACCATATTCTGAAATAACTTTCTCTATCTCGTCGGTAGTATAAGTATTTGAGGAAGGAACAGGCTTTCCCGTATCCACTTCAAACAAGTTTCCTTTAGAGTTTATTGCAAACCAAGAAAGATTTTTTCTAGCAGGACCTTGCAGAGCTTTTCCTTGATGAGAGAAATGAGAAGAACAACAAGGGCAATAAAATGTTCTTTCTTGATAGGTAAGATCACAACCGTCACGACTGCACTTGGCACTCAAAGCTGACCAACCTTTCTCTCTTCTAACTATTAAAAGTTGTTTTTCCCTAAGAAAAACTTTCTTAAAAAGATAGTTACGTATTTCCCCTAAATTGTAGCGCCTAGCCGGTCGGGTGTAGGTTTCATTCTTGCAAGAGCTAAAACCCGGAATCAGCAATCCTGGAATAGCTAACCCGCGAATAAACAGAACACTTGGGAAAGTCAGAGAAAGCGACTTCAAAAACTGACGTCGACTTTTAAGACTCCCTAAAGATTTGATATCTTTTTTATCAGACATTGCTAATTACCCCTAATATCGAGAGTAAAACAGAGAACGAGGCTGTTTGAAACCTGAATTTAGTAGACTTCTCAGTATAAAAGAAAAATTCTAGGGCAATGCCTCAAATGGGAACCTTAAGACCATCTGAAACAATCTAAAAGAATAGGACTTATAGCTATTTTTCGAGCTTAGCTCACACTAACAAGCAACAATGCCGGCAACTATACTAAGACCATTTTACCTGACTATCAAGAATCGGCTTACTTGTCCGAAGTCCTCCGAGTACAATCGAAAACGAGATTCGATTCTCCTACTGATGACTGGCATCATTATTCTCTGCATTTATTTTGTAGCGACGGTTATTCTAGGAACAGCAAAAAGTAACGATCTATATCTAGCTATTCTTCCAACAAAGCTCGTCGAACTAACTTTTTACCTATTCTTTCTCACTCTAATTTTCTCCAACACGGTGGCAGTTATTGGAAGCGTCTATAGCGCTAGCAATATGAACCTTCTACTAACTTTGCCCATTTCTTCCTTTCGACTCTACCTGGCTAAGGTTGGGGAAATTTTATTTGAGTCCAGCTCTATGCTGCTGATGTTTTCTATCCCTGTTTCGTTGGCATTTTCCAACACTCTAGATCTTCCCTACACTTTTCTATTTCTTGTTCTCGCGGCTTCAATTCCAATGATAATTGCCCCGATAGGCATTTCGGTCCTCTTCGGCACTCTATTTGTTAGGTTTGCTTCAATGTTTTGGAAACGTGGAACATTTCTAGCAATAGTTGCCATGGTTGTTGGAGCTTGGATGATTAGTTCCATTTTTAATTCTCTTAATGGAGTAGAGATTGGGCAAGGCGGTCAAGCCATGATGAGCCTAATCGCCTTATTTGATAACCCCAATCCTATTTGGCTTCCCTCAAGATGGAGCTCTGACTTAGTAGCTGGGATGTTGGGAGCCCCAGTAGACAATGCAGACACCCTATGGACTCTACTTCTATCCACAGCTTTTGGTTCTTTGGCCCTAGGCTATTTGGTATTCGACTCATCAGTTCTTGAAACCCGTTCAGCAGCTTTCTCTGATTCAAGTGGGGAGTACGAAGAGGGGAAAGATGTTAAACCAAAATCCGATATTATCAGGAAGGCTTTAGAAAAGCTTTTTTGCCTCTTCCCTGTTAGCCAACAAAATAGGTCAATTATTTTGAAAGACCTCAGCTCTTTGATCAGAGATCGCTCACAAAGCCTACAGCTTTTACTTTTTGTAGCAATCTCTAGCGTATACTTGGTTATCTTTAGATTCATGTGCTTATCGATGGAGATGGGGGAAGTTGCCGAACAGCTTTGGAAAGCTGCATTAGGAAGTTTTAATATTCTGTTTACAGGCTTCTTACTTACCGCTGTAATGACAAGGCTGATTTTTCCTAGCGTAAGTTTAGAAGGAAAATCCTTCTGGATACTTCAATCAAGTCCTATCGATCTCACCGGACTGCTTATATCTAAGTTTTACTGTTGGTTCCCCTTCGCTTTATTTATAAGCCTCTTCCTACTTCTTACCGGAGGATGGGCTGTCGGCATGGGTTGGGTAGAACTAGGCAATACCGCTTTCACCGGAGCTTGCATGGCTTTTGGCTGCACAGGTCTAGCTATCGGCATGGGAGCCTATTTCTCTAGCTTTGACTGGGAATCACCCAACCAGCTTTCTACCGGGCTAGGTACTTTGGCTCTTTTTGGTGCAAGCCTTCTTCTAGTAGTTTTGATAACTGTCCCAGCAGCAACTTCAACCCTAATACTGGCTGTGCCAGTTTTGGCCACAAAATATGGTGTCACCTTTGCCATTGGAGCAGCAGCGACTTGTCAAATCTTTATTCTTTTCGCGAGCATCTACGCTGCTAGATTGGCTAAAGCAAGAGGAGCTATCGCACTTCAAGATAAAACCTTGAAGTAAAAAATTAGCCGGTGAACCTAGCTAAACTCCGAACCTTTACAGGACTTCGTCAGGAAAGTTGTCCATCAATCTATCCTTAACCATTTTTTGCAAAATAACTTTGAACTCTGCAAAGGGAAGCGTTCTCTGTTCCTTAGAAGCATAACGTCTCCAAGCAACTCCTTCACTATCTCTCTCTTTTTCTCCAACAATCAGCATATTAGGAATTTTGGAGGTAACAGCGTTTCTGATTCTCTTATTAAAGGAGTCACTGCTACGATCAATATCTACCCTAACCATATCGTTTTTCAGACTCGACGCTAAGTTCTCAGCATAATCTTGAAACTTATCAGCTACAGGAATTATTCGTACTTGCAGAGGAGACATCCAAGACGGGAAAGCTCCACCAAAATGTTCAATCAGAAAAGCTAAGAATCTTTCATGGGTTCCCAGAGGCGCACGGTGAATACAGTAAGGGGTATGATCTTTTCCATCCTCACCTTTATAAACCAGTCCAAATCTTTCAGGAACGGCAAAGTCTAGCTGGTTGGTAGAGGCTGTTTCCTCTCTGCCAACTACGTTCTTAATTTGAAAATCTACTTTTGGACCATAGAAGGCAGCTTCACCTTCCCCAATCTCATAACGAACCCCAATACCATCCAAAACTTCTTGAATGACTTTCTCGGAAGATTTCCAAGCCTCTGGATTCTCAACAAACTTATCCTTATTATCAGGATCCGAAATTGAGAGCCTCATCCAATAATCACTCAAACGAAATTTTTCGTAGTAGACC
>CALIEE010000322.1 GCA_938022485.1 uncultured bacterium
TCAGAGTTTGACAGGTTTACTTCTCTAGCAACTGGAAGACGCAGAGTGAACTTAGATTCCTCTCCTTTAGAGTCAAAAGACTGTGAATGCTCAGACTCTGAAACTTCGCCATCAGTCTTATTATCAAAATCTTGTTCCATAAAATTGCACTTCTTAGCCCCTCAGTCTGTTATGCTGAAATAGCGATCTTATGGTCTAAAAACCTAATTTACTAATCAATAGAGCAGTTTAGGGAAAGCCTTATGGCACCAAATAATAATCTGAGGCTTCTAAAGCCTAGAGAAAAAACATCCCCCTAATGCCAAACAGAGAATGGAAATACTATCATCTGTCCTGAAAATTTAATGGCAAGAAGCAAGAGACTTAGTTCATCCAAGCGTCAGCCGGTCGCAACGCAATATCCTTACCAAATAGAATGCCTTCAGGCATTTCAAAAGAATCTCTATGAATTTGAGGCACAGGCTCATGGTTGATTCTCTCTATGTGAGACAGAGCTTCAACTCTCCCTTCCTCGCCTGAATTAGCTGCCTCCACCAACTCTAAAATTTTTTTCTGCATCCCAAGAGCATGCTCCAAAGGCAAGCTTTTCACGTAAGCCTTATTAACTGATTTCGCAGATGCCGTAGAGACCACTAGATCGCAAAGACCAAACGGTATGTGGTTCCAATCTTGCTTAGTGTAAACATCAGTAACTTGAGTTAACTTGAAAGAACTCAAACATTTCTTCAAACACCCTTTTCGAAACCTCAGTGACTGATTATGTATGTAGTATCTGGATACTTTGTGACGCATTAATCTGGATTGGTAGTAGCAAAACCAAGCCAAGGCAGAAACGGTGGAGATAAAAAGCCAAGCTTTGGTGGCTATATCAAAACTTTCCTGGGCACTTCCAAAGTAGTGTAGGCCGAAAGTGATAGCCAAGCCTGAAGCAAATACTGCAAAAGTAGAAATCAAAAAGGCCAAGGTGTCAGAGAGAGCAGCTGTTCGACACTTAACAGGAAAACTTTCACTTAAGGAAAGGAACTTGAGATTATCATCAACAGAATTATTGGCATGAGCCTTCTTGAGGAGATTTAAATCCTTATCGTTCATAATTTGCTCCCTTCTCTTGGTTCGTGCCTACCTTAACGCTGGGGCATCGAGAAGGTTACTTAAATCGACTAAAACCATGTTTCTTATTTTAAGGTGGAACTGATAGTAATTTTTTTATTATCTAGCCCTTTCCAAATGTGTAAAGCCAGAAATGATCTATAAGGGGAAAAGGAGTCTACAACCGAGGAGGAATCACTAATTTGAAGAAGCTTCAGCCCACGCCTAATTGCTCCATCTCCATCAGGCCAGACATCTTGGTGGTGAATATAAAACATAGCCACCATATCGGCTGACCACCTCCCGAAACCCCAAAGGCTTGATATTTGCTCTGTAATTTCTTGAGGAGTAGCTTTTTTTAATTTTCTCTCATCAATCAAACCTGCCTCAAAGGCCTCTCTTAATCGGCAAAGTGCTTCTGCTTTACTTCGCGAAAGACCGCAGGAAAGAAGCGTACGTTTTCTCCTTTTAACAAAAAGATCAAACAAAACTGCCTCATTTTGGTCACATTTGGAAAGTAGACGATTATAGATTGTTTGAGCAGCTGCCTTGCTCAGTTGTTGCCCAGCAACTGTCCGAACTAAAAATGCGAAAAGAGTTCGTTCCCCAGCTCGCCGAAGTTTTAGCACTCCGTTTTGTGAAATTACCTCAGCAAGCTGAGGACAAGAAACCTTAGCAATACGCAAAAGCTTTCCATGTATTTGTTCGGGCTTTTTCAAGCTGAATTTGTTATTCCTCGAACCCGGGGTCAGCAAGCTTACCTCTTTGCTTTCCTAGATGCTGTCTTAATTTGTTTTTAACCTCTTGGTCTGGAGCCTTCTTGAGGAGGATGCTCTTAGGCTTCATTTTCTCTTTTAGACTTTCATGAACTATGTCTTTCTCTAACTCAATCGGAGGCTGAGCTGGATCTTCAGTTGAGGGATCCTTCACAGACTTCCCTTCCGGCTCATTTGCCGGCACTTCCTGAGCTGGCTTTTCTTGGGCCGGCTGAGCTGGAGGTACAGCAGCAACTGTTCTTTTAAAGACAAGACGATAAGACTTAGGGCCTCGCTCCTGGCCAAGATGCCTCATAACCTTGATGAAATACTTTCCATTCTCCGGAATGACAAGACTCTTTGGTCTAATTCCACTGCCTCTGTCTCCACGAATTTGTAGCAACTCTGTCCTATATTCATCTTCAACTGATATAGTATAATAACCCTCGATCATCTCACCGTTAGGGCCTTCCTCTGGAAGAAACCCAAACTGATATTCCTCGTTCTTCAAAGCAGAGAAGTTATAGTAATCGACTTTATCAGATGCCGAGGTATAGCTTATCTCCTGAGTTCCCGGACTTACTTCTAATGATTTTTTAGGGCTCCTACCTGCATCAGCTCCACCACCTAAATCACCGAAGAAGGCTTTACTTACTTTGAAAATGATTCCATCTCCTCTGATAGCATGGTTATCGCAACCTACTCGGATGTGATACCGACCGGTTCTCTGAGTATCAAGAGACTTTCCTTTTTTTCTATTCCTTGAAAGAATTGTGATTTTTCCACTATTTCCTCTGTCCGGATCATAGACATGCATACAGGAATAAGCACCGTATTTATTCTCTTTACCATCTTTTCTTAGACCATTTTTAATGGTGCTCATTTCAAAGGTCATCAAACCTGGCTTTTCCATGTCCACATAGAAAAAATCGAACTGGCCAGCTTT
>CALIEE010000323.1 GCA_938022485.1 uncultured bacterium
GAGAGTTCTTTCCATTCCGTAAAACTGGTCCGCAAAGAAATCAAAGCGTCTTAGTTTGACGTTTTTAAAGAGTCTACTGAGTTTGGGGTCTTCTTCAGTATCAATTTCAGCTATGCCAGCATCTTTGATCATGTCAAAGAGTTTGGCATGAGATAGTCGAGCTAGCTCGGACTGTTCTTTAAGAATTTCAAGATACTCAATAAATGAGCCGTTCCAACTGTTTTTTTGTCTACGGTCTCGATCTTGGTCAATAATCGATTGAAAGTTAATATCTTCTTTCTTTTTCTTTCTTGATTTTGATTCGGCCATAGTGATTTCCTCAGCTCTTGTTCATTTGTTAGAGTACTGCCAGTAAATTGAAACTAGCTTGCTTTAAGTAGTTTCAGTCTCTGCTCTGCTTCAGCAATTGGAATTTTAAATTGCTGTTACCTCTGCTCAGCTAATTATAAGATGAGCCGGAAGTAGTTGTGGTTACAGAGAAAAAACAAAAACATTCGACCTTTACCTAATCGGTTAGTATTCGGCTAAGAGTTAGCTTTTTACTAAAAATAAGCTCTATTTATGACTAATTTAGACAATAGTAACCTTAAAATCCTATTCATTGGCGATATTGTTGGTCGTGCGGGGCGAACGATCTTTAAACAAAATGTAGTTAGGCTTAAGAAAAAGCACGAGGCAGATCTTGTTGTCGTCAATTGTGAGAATGCTGCTGGAGGGTTTGGTCTGGATAGAAAGACCTATGGAGAGATTCTTCAACCTGAGGTTGACCTCTTAACTTCAGGAAACCACATCTGGGGTAGAAAAGAAGCATTAGAGCTTTTAGACAAGAAATCAGACCGACTCATTAGACCAGCCAACGTGAGCCCCGATGCACCTGGTAAGGGATGGGCCATGTTAGATTTCGCTGGACTTAAGATAGCGGTAGTCAATGTTCAGGGCAGGGTTTTCATGTCAGATATGGTCGACTGTCCTTTTAAGTGTCTTGATAAATTGTTGGAGAAGAAGCTTTCATCAGCTGACTTGGTTTTTGTAGATTTTCATGGCGAAGCTACCAGTGAAAAGAGTGCATTCGCTAATTACTTTGATGGAAGAGTGGCTGCCGTATGTGGAACTCATACTCATGTTCAAACTGCAGATGAGCGGGTGCTTCCAGGGGGTACGGCCTTCATCAGTGATGTGGGGATGTGTGGGGCTACGGACAGTGTCATTGGAATGAAAAAGAACGAGGTTATTGAACGGTTTGTAACTGGCCTTCCCAAGAAATTCTCAGTTGCTTCTGAGAAGCCTGAGCTTCGTGGCGTGATAATAGAGTTGGATACCAAGAAATCTAAGGCAATTTCAATTGAGCGAGTTAGAGTGGTTGGTGAGTAGACTCGACTTCAGTTAAAACCTGCTTTAGAGCTGCAAGATCAAATGGCTTGGCTAGATAGTAATCAATTTTTGTCGCGGGATCCATTTGTTCCAACTCTTCCAGGCTGTTTGCAGTAGTTAGAATTATCTTTAGGTTTTGCTTATTTTCAAGCGACTGCTCTATTTTTTGAATAACTTCTCCACCTGACATGTCATCCAGTAGATAGTCTAGAAAGAGTATATCCACTAGGTTGCTACTAAGGTGCTCCAAGCATTCTGCGCCAGTAGAAACTATACTCACTGTATAACCCAGAGACCCAAGCATAGCTTCGAGGATGGATTTGATGACCTCGTCATCGTCCGCAATTAATACCTTTTTTGACATAGTCTGGGTATATCGTCCTATTTTCTCGATAGCTGGAGCCTTACTGTATAACTTTCATTCTCAAGTAGCCCCCAGCTGTTGTAGGAACAAGGCGAAAGGCCTTCCTAGGGCTTAGGTATCCTACTTGTTAAATAGGATAAGAAACCAAAATTCCTTGTGAAAATCGAAGGCCTAGCTTTTTGATAACTCTGAATTTAGATTTTTGTTGTCAGAGAGATCGGTATTTGCCAATAATTACCTAGTTTAAGCCAATTAATTAAGGGTAGCCCAATGCGTAAATTAAGCTTAATCGGACTTTTGGCCACTGTGGTGATGTGGGTCGTCATAGTAGGTTTCTCATCAGCCGCTTTATCTGATCAAACGAAGCTAGTTTCGGCTGAAAACGAAGTTTGTATTTGTCAGTGTGCATACCCTAAGCAATCTAGGATTAAAGTTCCTGGGTATTTTCAAGCTAGTAAATCTTCTAGTTGTTCAGATATTGAAGGGCTTGCTTGCTTGGCTACCCATAGGGGCACATCCTTCACAGGTGTAACCACCAGCTGTCAGAATGGAGCTCTCCCTGTTGATTTGAAAAATCCAATCGGGGCTAACTCAACTAGATTTCCTATCAATGGTTAGTGCCCGCTATTAGGGCCTTTTAGTCTGCATACTCTGCTACAGCAACCTGAGAAGAGGTAATCTTGCTCGCTAGCTGTGAGACCGGTTGAAGCAGTTTTGTTGCTCTAGCTTCCAATGTGTCCCAGTAAGAGGGCACTTCTACTTGATTTTCCTGTTCATTTTTTAAAACTTCATAGACGTGAAGTAGGAAAGGGGTTCCATTGAGCACAATTGCTTTCAGCTCCTTGGAGGGATTTGAGGAATTTGGACCATCGTGATGCAAGTAGTAGCCTAGTTCGAAAGTTCTAAAAAGACGCTCGGTTTCATCCAGATCCTCAACTTTTTCTTCTACCCGCTTTCGGTAGTTATCCAAGTAGTGCCTGATTCCTGCATCTGCATTCACCCAAGGGTTCATGCAATTGCTTTGATTCATTCCGTAAGCTTCTCCTGTTCTTCTTACGAATTGAAAAAGTCCACAAGCGGTGGTGGTAGGTGCCTTTGCTAAGGGATTGAATCCAGATTCAATATCCACAGTAGCAAGTAGCGCTGCTTGATGATGTAGCTCTAAATCATGTTTTTTGGCCATAGCTAAAACAGCCCTTGCCCCTTCTTTTTGAATCCAAGTTGGGGCTCCAACGTTTAGGAAAGCCTGAGCTCCAGATTTGGCTACTTTTCCGGGGGAGTAAGTTTTTCCAAATCTTGAGCGCGAAACTATTTGATCAATTGAAGTTTCGGAGATTTGTCTACTCGCTACCTGATCATGAAGGTTCTGACCTGTTTCAAATAGGATAGTGAGCACTGCTATTACTACAATTCCGATGGCAGCGTGGCTCGGGTGGTTAACCAGGTATAGCCAGCAAACCTTTGAGAACCAGACTACTGACTGGAGGGCAGATTGTAGACTTTGCTTAATTGAAATTCCTAGAACTTGATATAGAGGGATTGAACCATGATGTTCGGAGGCCTGATAATCTTCAACAGTTGCTGTTTGCTCTTCTGCTAGTTCAGTTGTCAGCTCTGCCTCATGCTCACCCTGATCTGCAGTTGGCTTTTCAGTCTTGATCGCCTCGTCTTCCGAATTGATTGTAGTTTCATCTTTCATAATATAATCCTATGGAAATACTCGGATTATAAGATGAGTTAGTTTGATATGCAGATTCGAAAAATGAGTTAACTTGTTAAAAAAACGGAGGAAATATTTAGAGTTGAGCCTCTCTAAGACTATTAGAGCTAATAAATAATAATGAGGAAGCGGCAGTTCCTGCAAGAAAACCTACAAAAAGAATAAGAGATACGCTGATATCAGGATAACTACTACCAAAAATAACCTGACCCAGCTCCATTGCAATACTAACCACAACTCCTACAAAGATCGTAAAGCTATGCTGAAGGTTGTTTCCCGGGAGAGTCATCATCATGCCCAGAGGGACTAGACAAAGAAAAGCAAAAGAGCAGTTTCTTGCAGCATCGACGTAACTGCCTCTCATCATCACAGCGAAAGGAAGTTGAAAAAAATCTTCTAGTCTCGACGCTAGCACTGACTCTTCGAGGTTAGGCATTATAGTTCCCCATGAGTAGTAAACAGCCAATGCAATGTAAGCCATCGAGCATGGAATGAAAAAATAGCTGAGCTTGGTATACCTTTCAGTCCCGGAGAAGCTAGAGAATAGAGCACTCAGTGACTGAAGAACATTTGGTTTAAATAGTATTATCGCCAAAAGAGCTCCTGAGATTGCTCCAATTACCTGGGCTAGCAAGTCGTTTACTGAGAGAACTCTAAAGTTAATAAAAATTTGAGATGTCTCACTAACCACACTTATTAAAGCACAAGTTAGGACCGCCTTTGAAAACTGAGAAAGGGGGCTGAGTTGTTTTTCAGCCGCCAATTGGCGTAAACCGAGAACTAGGCCAAGAGGCAAAAAGGCCAGAAGATTTACTAAGAAATCGCCCTCGAAAAATAAATGAGGTTTCAGCGGCTCAAACGTCAGCTGAAACTTAAATATTGCTTTTGTAGTGTGATAGGTCGGGAGGAAAGATAGATACAGTATGGCAAAGCTATAGAGTAAAGCCGCTATACCGGCAAACCTATGCAGCTGAGTGCTAAGCTCAGATGCATGGAATGTTGTTTTTACTGATTGACTATCTCTCATCGACCGAAACTCTGATTCTCTCTATTCGCTAGCGAAGTATTTAAGTTACAAAATAAACGAAAATCTCACTAAGCTAATTAAGATTGCCCAAGGAGCAAGATACTGGTTTGCTTATAGCTGCTATGTTTGACTCTATCCACATAATCTAATCTGATTTCTAATGTATCTGCTTCAGAAAAGCTATTCTGCTCAGCTATCAGGCGAGCATCGTCCGTTGCTCAAATCAGGCTCTATTGTTCAAGGAAATCAGCTGTTTACTTTGTACGGGAAGAAAGAGAATGGTTCAGGAGTTGTCTTGGAGCTGAATGATGCAGCTTTGAATGTTGTTAGGAGTCTAAACGGGCAAAACAGTATCGATCACTTATCAACTAATGTGGACAGCAATGCACTTGAGATTGTTTCAGCTCTGGAAGATCGCTTTCCAGGTATTTTCGATTACCCAGGGGACGATGTTTTTGAGAAGAGAAAAAAATTTGCTGAAGCAGCTTCCCGGCTTTCAAACAGGCATGCTGGAGAAGTTGAGCTGGAAACTTCCTCAAGTCTGACCAATTATCATCAAAAAGGAATGTCCGGAGAGGCCTTCAGTCAGTTTGAAAATATTGAAACAACTGTCTCTCATATGTTTAGAGAGCCCCGCCAGGCATTAAGAGGTAAGACTTTTGGTGCGATGCTGGCGCTTAGAGTGAAGGAAGAAGGTCTTTGGGATGGAACGGGGAGTGTTTTAGAGATTGGAGGTGGAACCGGCTATTTAGCTAGGGAGTTTTTAGCCGAAACAAGCCGCTCAATTGAATCTTATTCTATATTGGACATTTCTCCTAACCTTCATCAATCGCAACTAGCAGAGCTTAGTGATTTTGATCAATTCGAATTAATCAAAGCTGATGCTCTTATTTTTGATTTTAGTTCGCTTAGTCCCTCATTTATTCTCAGCAACGAAGTGATTGCAGACTTTAGTGTGGGGCGAGTTGGCCTATCTGCCCAGTTTTCTGAAAAGGAGCTGGAAAGAGAAGATCGAGATGCTCAGCAGATGGTCGAGCGTTATGGCCTTGAAGTTTTAGAGCGTGGGCAGCTTCTTAATTTGGGCGCTATATCTCTAATAGAGAGGCTGGCTCCATTGGTGCAAGCAGGAGCGACGGCCTGGATCTCTGAATACGGCGGGGAGTTTGAGCCTCCAAGAAGAGTTTCTTTGGACGGGCATGCAGAGCACTCTATTCAGTTTTCTCATTTACTTAGAGTGTCAGAGGCACTTGGACTGAAGGTTGAATTGTTTAAGATGAGCGATTTTCTCGACTTCGACATGGAGAAAATGGTTTTGGATGTTCCAAGTTTTGAAGTCTTGAATTTTTGGATAAGGAGCAAGCTTGATAGGGAGAGTTTGGCAAAACTAAGCTGGACTGAAGCTGAATTAAGAGAAGAAATGGGAGAAGACTTGTTGAGCAGCATTTATAATCTTAACTATTCTTCGATGATTAACACTGCATGCCACCTAACTCCCGAATTGTTTTATGTCCTAATCCTTCGATCTCAAAATTAATATGATTGAACTAAGTTATCAAAGTATCAATAGGGATTGGCATGGAGAAGCGGTTGAACCTACTCTCGAAGTCGGCTTAGCGTTAGCTAATGACCACATTGTTTTTGGAGGGAGACGTCAAACACCTGCGGTGAATGTTGATGGGTCGAAAGCTGCTGAATTTTATGAAGGCTTATGGGAAGCCGATTGCGTGGAGTTATTTCTTGGGACTCAAGGGAGTGAAAAGTACCTGGAAGTTAATCTAGCTCCAAACGGTAGCTGGGCAATTTTCATTTTTTCCTCCTATCGAAAGCGAATCAAGATACTCAACGACTATAAGCCAAAGATCTTCTCTCAGGTAAATGAGGATAGTTGGGCTAGTCAAATAAGCATTGAAAAAGACTTGCTAGAGAGCAGATTCCATAATTCAATAGAGCGTTCGGGTGGGGGAGTAGAGTTTCTTTATAATATTACAGCTGTTCTTAAGGATAGTCAGAAACTTAGCTACTTAACACTAGAGCCACCTACTCAATCTGAGCCCGACTTTCATTTAAATAATTTACGAAAATTGAAACTTTGAAGCTCTTAGGATGTTATATAATCGGCCAGCGATCTTTTGGAGAAAAGCTATGAGAATACTATTTGCCTCAATCCTTTTTTACTCGATTGTGGGCTGTAAAGACTCTGGAATCGAAGATGACATGACTGGAAAAAGTGACTATGAAGCGCCATGGGTGGAGCGGAAGGAAAGGGCTCACGAGGCGGTGGGTCTTACTGAAGCTAAGGACGAAGAACGCCGCCGTCAACTTGAGTTAATGGATCGCTAGCTTATTTTATTAAATTAGCTTTGCTTGCTCCAGTACTATCAGAATGACTCCTGCCACGATTAAAGACGAAGATATCAGTTTTCTGAGAGTATCTTCTTCTTTGAAGGTAATCCGGCCGGCTATGATTGAAAATATAAGGCCAACTTTCATTATGCAGGCAACATATGGAGCCTGGAGAAATTGGAGTGCTGAGAGTTTAGAGACCATGTAGGCAAACTCGAAACATCCTCTAATTGTAAATGGCTTAAGGTTTTGCTTTAGAGTTTTTTGATAGCTGGCTGATCTTAACAAGCCGGGAAGTAAGAATAACCCGGCCATTAAGGTCATAGCAAAGCCTGAAAGGACAGGACTTGCAATTTTAACGGCTAGTCTATCAAAACAAATATTAAGGCTGAAGAAGAAAGCGGAGCCCAGTGAAAGTAGTATAGCTTTTCTTTGCGTAAAAATGGCCCCTTCTTTTTTGCCTTTCCATGAGAGAAGCAGGGTTCCTGCCACCACCAGTAGTATTGCCAGAATACCTCCAGTGGGAAGGCTGTCTCCGGTTATAAGCGGGGAATTTACTATAAGGAATAAAGGTGAAAGCGAGATAAAGGAAGAAACTACCGAAATCTCGCCAGTCTCGAAGGCTTTCATCTTCATCCATTCAGCTATTGCATCTGTAACAGCTCTCGCAAGGACTAAAATCAGAAAGGACTGGCCGAAAGCAAAGTCTTCATAGCCAAGCAGCCAAAGAATAAGTAGTGCGATAAGGTAAAAGGGTAGGGCAAAGGCAAAAGAGGCAAAGGCTGAAATAATTCCAGAGACATTGTCGGCGAGTTTTTTACTTACTACGTCCTTAGCTGTTCCAAGACAGGCGGCTAAGAGAGAAATATAGATGCCGATGTTCACTAAGTGCCGCTAAGAATCCTCTAAAAAGATTTTCTCAATACTATCAAGCTTAGCTTCCAGTTTGGCTTTGGTCTGCTCGTAGCCTTCTAAGCTAGCTAGCTCATCTTTTACCCCAAAATAGAATTTAATTTTAGGCTCCGTTCCAGAGGGACGGACTGTGATACTTGAGCCGTCCTCAGCCTTGAACTGAAGAATGTTACTTTTTGGGAAAGGTAGTTTCCTCTCTTTTTCACTGGAAAGATCTTTGATTGTTCCATTTAGAAAATCTGCAGCTGAGACAATGGCTGTTCCATCTATCTCTTTTGGGGGATTTTCACGTAAGTTTGAAATAATACCTTTTATTTCATCCTCTCCAGCTTTTCCAGGTCTGGTCAGTGAAACCAGTCGCTCTAAATAGAAAGAGTTTTCTAGGTAGATCTCCTTTAATAAGGAAGTTAGGGTTTTTCCTTTGGAAAGAGCCCAAACTGCAACTTCTGCAATCATGCAGCAGGAAATAATGGCATCTTTGTCTCTGACAAAATCACCAACTAGGTAGCCAAAACTTTCTTCTCCCCCAACTAGGAATTTTTTATCAGGTTCGTTGAGCCTGATATTTTCAGCAATGAATTTGAAGCCGGTCAGCACCTCATGGCAAGGAATGTTTTGCTTTGCGGCTATTTCCGCTAGCAGATCGGTTGTAACAATAGTTTTAGCTATGAACTCATTGCCGGTTAAGGACTGTTTGTTCTTCTCAACTACGTAGTAGACCAGTAGGCTGGCAATTTGATTTCCATTAAGAAGCTGAAGCTTTCCATTCTCATCACGAGTAGCAATGCCCACTCGGTCTGAATCAGGGTCTGTGGCAAGAACCAGGTCGGCATTGTTTTTTTCAGCAACCTCAATTGCTTTTTCTAATGCTCTAGGGTCTTCAGGGTTAGGAGACGGCACGGTCGGAAAATTGCCATCAGGAATATCCTGCTCTGGAACATTTAGAATATTCTGAAAGCCAAATTCCCTAAGACATCTTGGAACTAGTTCAACCCCAGTACCGTGAATTGGAGTGTAAACCAGTTTAAAGTCGCTTTTTTGCCTTATGATATCTGGTGAAAGAGAAAGTCCTTTGACTTTCTGCACATATTTGTCGTCGATTTCAGTTCCAAGAGTTTCGATTAAAGCTTGGTCAGCCTTAAATTTGACCTCGTTTAAAGAGGAAATAGATTCCACTTCATCTATGATATTTTTATCATGGGGAGGCACTAGCTGTCCTCCATCTGACCAGTAAACTTTGTAGCCGTTATATTCTTTGGGATTATGAGAAGCTGTAATGACAATTCCGGCTTGGCATCCCAGTTCCCTAATAGTGAAAGAAAGCTCTGGAGTGGGTCTTAGCGAATCAAAGAGTAAGGCTTTGATTCCGTTTGCCGACAGAACCTCAGCCGCAATTCTGCTAAACTCTGGGCTCATGTTTCTTGAGTCATGGGCGATGGCAACAGATAAATCTTTACCGTTTGGAAATGATTTTAGAATATAGTTTGCTAAACCTTGAGTGGCGGTTCCTATAGTGTAGCGATTGATTCTAGCGGTGCCGGGCCCAATTATTCCTCTAAGCCCCCCAGTTCCAAACTCCAAGTCTTTATAAAAAGAATCTACAAGTTCTTCCCCATCAGCATCCAACAAAGCTTGAACCTGTTCCCTTGTCTTGAGGTCATATTCATCTGAGAGCCAGGACTTGGCAATTTGAGTGATATCGCGGGTGCTTTCCATAGTAGTAAATCTAAGTATGAAATTTAAGTAATAAAGCTAAATGCAAGGGTGACAAAAACTAAGAAGCATTTATCTCACCGAGGGGGTAATTTCTCAAGCCCATAAATAAGATGCGTTGCCATAAATATTAGGATTATTTCACTTAAGAAGTGAGTTAAACAGTCTTCTGGTCATGCCTGAGATTAGCTGATAACTCTAGCTTTATGGTTTGTATTTAAGGTAGTTTGGGTGAAAGAACAAAGAATTGAAAAAAGTTCAGAATAGCTATTTAGAATGGTTGGAGACCGATCAGCTTGGTGGCTTCGCACTGGGAAATAGCCAGTGTAAACTCTTAAGGGGCTATCATAGTCTTTTGACGACTAATACTTCAGGTGTCCGACATAATTTGTTGAGCACTGTTTTTCCTCAACTTGAGATTGGGGGTGAAGTATTCAATCTAAGTTTTTTCGAATACGATCAGGGAGAGAATCGTTGGCCAGATCAAAGTTTAAGTCCTACTAGCTTCTCCCAATTCCCAGTAAAGTCTTGGTGCTTTGAGCTTGGAGAGTGCTGTCGCCTTGAACAAAGTTTCCTGCAGCTCAAAGGCAAGCCAACTAGTATATTAAAGTACCAACTTGGAGAGGCGAGCAAGACTGTAGGGTTGAAACTTCGCCCATTCACTTCATTTAAAGCTTATCACAAAACTGGACAGCTTGATGAGCTCCGAAACTTAAAACTTCGAAATTTACCCCTTGGCTTTTCTCTGGAAAGTGCACGTTTAGAGACAGGCCCTCTATATGTTTATTCTTCTGCTAGTTTTGAATATCGCAATCATGAGAATAAAAAAGCTTATTTAGCGATTGAGGCAGAAAGAGGGCTAAGCAGTGAGGAGGATTTATTTTCACACTGTGAACTTCAGTCGGAATTATCTTTGGAGAAGCCCCTTTATATTATCTTTAGCTCAGATCCTGAGATGGGAGATGCTTTTAGGAAACCTGAGGACTTTGCCACATTGGCTGAAGCCTTGTGGAATTCGGAGTTGAAGAGAAGGTCCTTGCACAGAGGGGCCAGAGATTTCGCCGCTGATAGTTATATAGTTAGGCGAGAAAATGATCTATCTATAATAGCGGGATATCCTTGGTTTACTGAATGGGCAAGAGATAGCTTTATAGCAATTCGAGGACTCCTTTTAGCTAGAGGTAAATTCAAGGAGGCGGAGAAGGTTTTTCTTCGCTGGGCAAAGGTTCTGGAAAAGGGCCTTCTCCCCAATCGAATCAATGATCAGAACGAAATGGAGTTCAACTCAGTTGATGGTTCTCTATGGTTTGTGTTGTCACTGTCTGAGTTTTTACAAGAATCTAGTTCAGAACTCAGCGAAGAAAATCGAGAAGTTTTGATTGAAGCTGGTTGCTCTATAATTTCTCATTATCTCTCCGGCACACTGTTCAATATTAAATGTGACACTGATGGCCTTATCAAAGCCGGAGAGCCTGGTCTTCAGCTAACCTGGATGGACGCTAGAGTGGGGGAGCAGGTTTTTACACCCCGTATCGGAAAACCTGTTGAGGTTCAAGCTCTATGGTTAAACTGCCTGAAGCTTTTTTCAGAGTTTGTTTCCAAAAGCACTGCGAAGGATTACCAAGAACTTTTTGAGAAAGGAATCATCTCTTTTAAGGAGAAGTTTTGGAATAGCGATGAAAATTGCTGTTTTGATGTGGTTGATGTCGATCATTGTTCAGGGAAGAAAGACAACTCGATTAGGCCTAATATGCTATTTGCGGCAGGGGGTCTTCCAATTAGTTTATTGCCACAAGATCAGTCGACCATGGTGGTTGAGAAATGTCTGGAAGAATTGTTTACACCAGCAGGCATTCGTTCTCTCTCACCCAAGGACCCTCAATACATAGGATGTTACGAGGGTGATGTCATAGAGAGGGATTCTTCTTATCATCAGGGTACAGGTTGGTATTGGTTAGTGGGGCCATTTATTGAGGCTTGGGCTAAATCTCATGATCCAGCGCTGAGTCCAGAGGTAAAAAAGGAAGCTCATAGGAGATTTCTTATGCCACTGATTGAAAAAGCTGATGGTAACGGAGGCCATTTGGCTGAGCTTTCAGACGGAGATCCTCCCTTCAATGACAAAGGATGCCCTTTTCAAGCATGGTCACTAGCCGAAATTTTGAGGTTGGAACTTAAAGTTTTGAATGACTAGGTGTTAATCTTGCGAAATATACTGCGCCTCATTGAAATATCGGTTTTACTGGATA
>CALIEE010000324.1 GCA_938022485.1 uncultured bacterium
TAAATCAGCTCCTCCAGAAATAAATCTAATTCTGTCGAACTCGACTCCACCTTCTTTTAATTCTAACTCCAATGGGTAAGCGATTCCTTCAACTGACTTGCCTCCCATATTTATCTTAGAAATCTTAAGGTTGCCGGTGCCAGCTAGAGCATCACTAAGGGAGCCCGAATAATCCAATCTTCCGTTTAGAAAATTTTCTCGAGCAGCCTCAGGAGACTGACCAAGAGAAAAATTTGCAAGCTCTAATTGGACACTAGCTAGCTGGCTAGAAGTCCCCAAGGGGATAGTAGCACTCCCCTCCTTAATTCCCTTCCCTCCTAATAATTGAAGCTCTATTTTCTTAGAATCCCCTTTCACTTTAAAACCTGAATCCACCACTCGATAAGAATTTTTTCGAGAAAGCAGGGAGCTATCTCCAGCTCCCTGAAAAGATATATTCTTTGCATCATCAAAACTTAGAAGGAACTCTCCTCCCACTACCGGCTTAAAAGGTAGATCAGAATAAAAACTATCCAAATCAAATTTATCTGCCCAAAGGCTCAAGTCTCCCCCACCTCCGCTTTTTAGTAAGCCACTAAGCGTGACGCGACCGCCCTCTAAAGCAAGAATGCAATTGTTAAGCTCAACCCCTTCATTGCTAGACTTGAGGTCACACTCAACGCTATTTTCACGAGAGCCGTCATCAATTAGATTGCTAATTACAATTTGACCGCCTAGATCAAAAACAGAAGTCCAATTTGAGTTTAAACTTTCTTTCAAATTCGCACTTATTAAGCTTCTTGAGCCCAGTACTTTTCCAAGAGTAGATGCTGTATCCTCAGTCATAAAAGGGGAAAGTCTTCCCAGCAGGCGTTTCCCAGGATAGTTATCTGATTGAAATTTCTTCAGGTTAAATTGGCGATTCAGTAAGTTAATTTCGAGTTCTGCATTGAGAACCCCTCCTCTTTCAATAGAGGAGATACTCTGGCTGAGGTCTCTGGAAGCTCCTTCAATTCGCTCAGCTTCACTATAGCTAATCTTCAGATTCTCTCGTTCCCATTCCATATCAACATCAAGACTAGCATTTGAATTACTAGCCATAGTTTCCAACTCAGACTCAATCTTACCTTTTAGAACAGGCCCTTCCAAAACCCCGGAGTAATCAAAATCCAAATTTTTAATTTTCTGTCGACTTTCAGAAAGGTCATTTAGGCTAGCTGACAGCAAATAAATCTGATCGAGGCATCCTCTGTAAAATTCATTTTCAGAGTCAAACTCAATAGAACCTCTAAAAGAAACAGGTTTTGGCCCATTCAGCTCAAGATCAAACTCCCCAAAAGTAAGAAAATCATGGGAGTTAAGTTGAAACATTCGGAAGCTTTTATCTTTTAAAAGGAATTCTCCCTTTAAGTTCTTTGGAGAACATTGCTCCAGACTTATTGCGGGAACATTATCTAGTATCTCTGCCTCAAACTCTCCAGCTAGGTCAGGACTAATCAAACTATTAGTCAGCGTACCTTTCATTTTGAGATCAGTTTTTAGAAAAGGAATAGGAGTGCTTCCTCCCAATTTTATAGACTTTATATAATCATTGCTAAACCTACTTTGGTATTCAATTTGGTAATAGCCTTCTTTGCCGACAACCATGTCTCCTTCAAAGGCAATGTGGTTTCGATCTTGATAAGAAAAAGATGAATCCTGAAATTCAATTATCCCTTTCCCCATAAGACCTTTGAAATTCACATCAGAAGCATGAAGTTCAGTACCATTAGTATGCTTAAGACGAGTTGTAGTTCCGAAGAATTTAGCGTTGAAGGTCTTGGGTTCGTCAGCTTCAGACATTGAATAGACCGCATTATTCGAAACAACTCGGAATTTAGTGAAATTTAGAATTAAGGAATCCGGTTCGTCACTTGCTATAACCGTAATGTCCTTAACCCAAGTCTTCCATTTGTTCTTTTTTTTAGGCCGCTCTTGCTCCAGAGCTAATTCGGGGTCTAGTGATTGCTCTCCTATTTGTTGCTGATCACTACCTTGAGGGTCTTTAGGCTTTCTCGTTATCGCCTGAATCAGTTTTATAAAACCACTTTGCTCGTTCCTTGAATCAATTTTTGCCCCTTCAATCCTGAAGTTAGACATGATCACCTGTCTTTTAAGCAGGGCTGGAAAGTCGACATCAACAGTAACATACTCAGCTGTTGAATTTCCTTCTTCTCCTGCTGAGCGAATACTGAAACCACTAGCCGTAGCGCCAGGTGGAAAAAACTCTATTCTAGGGTCAGTGATTTGAACTTGCGCACCGGTTCCTTTTTCTAAAATTCCGGTAACAAAATTACCAAGAAAATAGCCACCTGTAATTCTTGCAGTACACACCAGAACAAGAATCAAAAGTAATAGCCAAAAAAGACGACGCATCAAAATTACACAAAATAGGTTTCCAAACTCGGAAAATACTTTCTGAAATTCTAAGGTTCATCGAGGCGCTCAAGGGTCGGGAAGTAAGGCGTGCTCTCGCACGCCGCAACGAAGACAAGCGCAAACCTTAGGTCTTCAGATGGGACCAAGCATGGTAAGAGCTTCTCACAAGTGGGCCAGACTCGACATGAGAAAATCCCAGTTTTTCGGCAAATTTTTGATAAGCTTCGAACTTTCGAGGATGAACAAATTCCTCCACTGGAAGCTGTTTTGCCGTAGGCCGCAAGTATTGGCCAATTGTAACGATATTGATTCCGTTTTCAGCGAGCTTCTCCAGTAGCTGATGAACTTCTTGCTCACTTTCCCCTAAGCCTAACATAAAGCCTGACTTGGATTTCACACCCTCGTGCTCTGAAGCCCAGCGAAGAATAGACAGAGATCTTTCAAACTGAGAGCCCGGACGCACTCTCTTGTAAAGGCGTGGAACAGTCTCAACATTGTGATTCAGAACGCTGACCAAACCTGACTTAAGAATCTCGTCAAGCAACTCCTTAGAACCACGCATGTCGGGAACAAGAAGCTCAATGCCAGTCTCAGGTGAATGCTTTTTAATAGCAGAGACCACTTTGTGAAAATGCTCGGCTCCCATGTCCGGCAAGTCATCTCGGTTAACGCTAGTGATAACAACATGCTTAAGCCCGAGTTGCTTAATTGCTTGAGAAACTCTGTAAGGCTCTAGCGGATCCAGCGGCTGGAGATTATCGCCGCGCCAGCCATCCTTGACGGAACAGAAGCCGCAACGACGTGTGCAGTTCTCTCCCATTATCATGAAAGTGGCAGTACTATGGGACCAACACTCACCCATGTTCGGACACTGCGCTTCCTCACAGACTGTGACTAGCCTCAAAGAGTCTACTACATCACGAGTCTTACTAAACTCAGAGACTTGCTGAGGAGCAGCTCTAAGCCAAGGAGGCATAAAAGTCTTATCCAGCTCTATGCCTTGCCCCTCGGCCAGCTCAAGCTTAAATACTTTTGTAAAACAAGTTACCAGAGTGGAGCGAATTTCAGTCTTACTTGGAATATCAAGCTCTCTTTCGATCAGTTGATCAAAAAGAGTGGTCATCACCTCTCCATTCTGACCACAGGGAGACACAGCTTGAAAAGCGTTTAGGTCATTATCAATGTTGATTGAGAGACCGTGATAAGAGACCCAACGCTTAACTCCGATGCCAATTGAGGCTATTTTTCGCCATTTATCCTGAGTATCTTTCAACCAAACACCGGTTAAACCTTCACGCCTTTGCCCTTCAAGGCCATAGCGCTTGAGAAGTAAGAGTATTACTCCTTCAAGTTTTCTGAGAAAAACATGAACGTCCTGTTCCATTCGACTCAGGTCGAATATTGGGTAAGCCACCAGCTGACCTGGACCATGCCAAGTAGTTTCTCCGCCTCGAGCCACTTCGTGCCATGGAATACTGGACAAAGGCTCAGCTAATCCAGATTGAAAAGCTACTCCTCGGCCAGTGGTGTAAACATCTTCATGCTCGAGCAGAAGAAGTTGATCTGGCAAATCTCTGTTATCGATTTTATCGAGCATGCTCTTTTTCTGCAGCTCGAGCATTTGTAGATACTCCTGAGCCTCCGAAAAAGACTGCACCTCAAGCAAGGCTGCTTGAGCACCTGATTTTGGTTCCCCAGACTCAGGCACAAACTTTACTTCAGTATGCATCAGGCAAGCAGAAGAACTGGGTCTTCAAGTAAAGTTTTAAGCTCAGCTAAGAACTCTGCGCCCATTACACCGTCAATTATTCTGTGGTCCACAGAAAGAGTGACTCTCATTATTTTTTTAACTGATGGTTCGCCGTTTGAAGCAACTACTTCATCAGCAATCTGCCCAACCGCAAGTATACCGCCATTACCAGGACTGATAACCGCAGTGAAACTCTCTATCGGTAGCGCTCCCACATTGGAGATACAAAAACTGGCTCCTGTAAGGTCATCCCCTTTAGGCCTGCCCGTTCTGGCTCGGTTAACTAAGCCTTTAGCATCATCCACGATGTCAGCTAAGTGAGCTTGGTCAGCATTTTTCAATACTGGAATTAAAAGACCATCCTCAACAGCTGTAATAATTCCGATATTTACATTCCCCGGCTGAACCATATTGCCTTCGGAATAAAAGGAATTAATTCGAGGAAATTTTCTCAAGGCCAATGCAACCGCTTTGATGATTACATGGTTAAAGGTCAAGCCGTCGTAATGAGGCAAAGACTTAAGGCTTTTTCTAAGCTTTACTACCCCATCCATTTCAATAGCGGAGGTAAGGTAAAAATGAGGAATCGTACTGGTTGCCTCAACCATTCTCGCCGCGATTGTCTGTCTCATTCGAGACAGTGGCTGGCTTGAAGCAGAAAGTAGCGGTGCTTGGGTAGTTACAGCACTGGGTTGATTACCGTGGGACTGTGAAACAGCAACAGCCGCTCCACCGACAGCTGCGGCGGCTCCAATAGCTACAGCAGCGCCTGCAGAACCCTGGCCAGCAGACTCAACGTCACGCTTCACAATTCTTCCACCTTCTCCACTTCCTTGAACAGAAGAAAGGTCCAGCCCTTTGGCGGCAGCTAGTTTCTTAGCAAGAGGTGAAGCTTTAATTCTACCTGGTTGAGAACCATTAACAGGCGCAGCAGCCGATACAGGTGCCGGGGCCGGAGTAGAAGCGGGTGCCGAACTAGGTGCTGGACTAGGATTAGAACTACTGGCTTGAGCAACCGGTTCAGAAGAAGCTGCAGTAGCCGCACCAGTTGATTTCTCTGGAACAGCTTCGCCTGCTTCACCAACAACAGCTATCACTTCACCAACCTGAACAGTTGTTCCCTCGGCAGCGTAAATTTTAAGTAGAGTACCTTGGTGAAAAGACTCAATTGGCAAGTCAGCTTTATCCGTACCAACTTCAGCTAACTCATCCCCCCTATCAACCGTGTCACCTTCTTTTTTGAGCCAGGTAAGTATTGTCCCCTGGTCCATAGTGTCACTTAGTTGGGGCATGGTAATTTCAACAGCCATAAGCTCTGAGTCTCCACCGAGATTTTTGAGTAAATTAATCTATCTATTCTTGTAATATATGGGGGGTGTTTTAGCAAAATCTGCGGTTTTTTAAACTCATATTGAGCAATTAGGGACAATTTATAGCTCCCTGAGTTTGGTTTAGAGGCTAGAGCTGCTAACAGAGCTGTAATGAGAGTAAAGATCATAGGAGCGGGACTGGCTGGTTCCGAAGCAAGCTGGCAATTAGCCAGGCGAGGGGTAGCCGTTGAGCTACATGAGATGCGTCCAGAGAAGATGACCAAGGCCCACAAAACGGGAAAACCTGCTGAGCTGGTCTGTTCAAATTCTTTTCGAGGAGCCGCGCTCTCCAATGCTGTTGGTCTACTCAAGGGGGAGTTAAAAGTTTTTAACTCTCTAATTATGGACTGCGCTCTGCAGGCAGAAATCCCTGCTGGTGGAGCCATGGCCGTGGACAGAGATAGGTTTAGTGGGTTGGTCGAAGAAAAACTCAAAGCTGAACCTTTGATCGACTATGTTGAAGGTGAAGTGGATGAGGTTCCCGAAGCCTCCCCTGAATCTCCAGTAATAGTAGCCACCGGTCCTTTAACTTCACCTAGCCTGGCTGCTTCAATAGAAAAACTTACCGGTGAAGAACACTTGGCTTTTTTTGATGCGATTAGCCCGATTATTCTGGGCGAGAGTATTAATACTGACTTAGTTTTCAAACAGTCTCGCTACGACAAGGGTGGTGACGATTATTTAAATATTCCTTTCAATAAAGAAGAGTATCATTCCTTTATTGAAGCGGTTCAGTCGGCTGAGCTATACGGCGGCAAAGAAGAAGTCGAGAGCGATAAGATTGATAATTTAAGGCCATTTGAAGGCTGCATGCCGGTCGAAGAGATGATCAGTCGGGGAGTTGATACTCCACGCTTTGGTCCAATGAAACCTGTAGGGCTGGTTGATCCTAGAACTGGTGAAGAACCATGGGCGGTGATTCAACTGAGGATGGATGACAGTGATGGCCATCGCTGGAATATGGTTGGCATGCAAACCAAAATGAAAAGGCCTGATCAGGAAAGAATATTTAAAAGTCTTCCTGGATTGGAGAACGCTGAGTTCGTCAGGTTTGGCTCCGTGCACAGAAATTCTTTTATTAACTCTCCTTGTTGCCTGACTCCAGAGCTTCAGCTTAGAAGCCAGCCGGGCTTATTTTTTGCCGGCCAGATAACTGGCGTGGAAGGATATGTAGAATCAACTGCTGCTGGCCTAGTGGCTGGGATTGGTGCCGCTCATTTGGTTCAGGGCAAGGCCTTGCCTCAATTCACTGATCAAACAGCTATTGGGGCCTTGGTCTCCTATGTAAGCGACCCTGAAAGAAAAGATTTTCAACCGATGAACATTAGTTTTGGGCTAATGCCGGGATATCTTAACTCTCCTAAAAGACGTATCAGTAAAAAGGATCGTCGAATTAAGGCCGCAAATTTTGCCCTAGAACAGGCAGAAAAACTGGCCTCGGAAGTGCCTTTTCTTACAGAAATTCCCCGAGAAATTGCCTTAGAAAGCGTTTAATTTACGGTTTATCTAGTATTTTCAGCTTTTTACCTTATCCAACCAATCTTGTTACAGCACCGTGACAACCCCAAACCTACCCTCCCGTAAGGTGGTTTCAGGGTCGAGAACTGATTCGCACTGATTCAAACCAATAATCACTGCTTAGCAGAGCAACCTAAAAAACCAGTGTCCGTTTGATGTGGGAGAAGACGGCTTTAAAAACCGAACTGTAGGTATTCGAGGGAAGACAAAATGGCTGGAAGAAAACGTAAACCAAAAGTAGACGAAGATTTGATTCTAATCGAGCAATTCACCAAGGGTTGCATCGCAAGTTACGAAGAACTGGTTTCACGCTATGAGACAAAAGTTCATAACCTGGCAATGAGGTTAACTAGGAACTCAGAAGATGCTGAAGAAGTGCTTCAGGATGTTTTCATGACGGTTTACAGAAAGATTGAAGGTTTTCAGGGAAAGGCTAAATTCTCAAGTTGGCTATACAGAATTACTGTAAACGCTGCGTTCATGAAGCTTCGAAAGAGAAGGCAAAATAAAACTGTATCTGTTGAAGATATGCTGCCTAATTTTCAGGACAGAGTTGTTGCAGACACTAGCAGCTTTGGCGCCAGAGGAGACTCTAGAGCAATTAACAATGAGATTAGAGAGATGCTGGAACAGTCAATCGCTAAGCTTCCTGACGAGTACCGAGCGGTGTTCGTACTAAGGGACATCGATGGCCTGTCTAACAAAGAGGTAGGAGAAATTCTTGGCCTAAGCATTCCAGCGGTAAAATCGAGGCTTCACCGCTCTAGGTTAATGCTAAGAAAGAAGCTTAGAAGATTCTACGAAGATTATTCTGATGAGCATAAGATTTTCTTGAACACTACTAAAAGAATTCAAAGAGCGGCCT
>CALIEE010000325.1 GCA_938022485.1 uncultured bacterium
TAGTAAGCGTGCTCCCAAACATCCAATCCAAGAATTGGGGTTCTTCCTTCCATAAGTGGCGAATCTTGGTTAGCGGTGCTTTCCACTACAAGCTTTCCACCTTTAACAGATAGCCAAGCCCAGCCACTTCCAAAGCGTGTAGCCGCAGCATTTGAAAAGTTTTCTTTAAACTTATCAAAGCCACCTAACTCAGAGTCAATTGCTGAGGCAAGGTCCCCCTCTGGATTTCCACCGCCATTGGCAGAAAGAGTACTCCAAAATAAGCTATGGTTAGCATGGCCACCGCCATTATTTCTAACTGCACCTCTAATTTTCTCCGGAACATCTCCAATACCAGCTAGAAGTTCATCAATGGATTTGCTGGTAAGGTCAGAGCCCTCAAGAGCAGCATTTAACTTTGCCACGTAACCAGCGTGGTGTTTCCCGTGATGAATCTCCATTGTTTTAGCATCAATGTGAGGCTCAAGAGCTTTAAAGTCATAGGGAAGATCAGGAAGAGTAAAAGCCATCAGAATAGGTCTCCAAAAATTGAAAAAAATTTAACTCAGAAAACAACCTAGCTATCGAGAGGTCATCTTTCAACAGGGCCTATAGCCTTAAATAAACAAAGGGTCAAAAAAGATGAAATTACCCTAGAAACACTAGCCTGAGCTAACTATAGCCGGTGGGAGATTTTCCTTCTAGGAAAGCATAAAGCTGCTGAACTCTGTCTAAAAGATTTTGAGCATAGAAGCTAAAGGCAACGGAGATAGCAATCACCATCCACATAACGGGATAATAAAGAACAGAAATTCCAACCGCAGCAGCCATTCCACCAACTAAGGCAGTATTCAAGGCAACTGCGAA
The DNA here is from genome assembly GCA_938022485.1 of uncultured bacterium. GTDB lineage: Bacteria > Bdellovibrionota_C > UBA2361 > SZUA-149 > CALKYB01 > CALKYB01. The sequence goes on from CALIEE010000325.1 coordinate 847, forward strand.
TTTACATATATAAAGCCCCTCTTTTTTTAAGGTCTTCAATAAAGCCCGTACTTCGTCCGGACTGGCTCCATAATCCCTATTCAGTGCGGCAGTATTCTCTTTGCTAAAATATTTAAGCGCTCTTAGAACCTTCTTAAATCGTTTCTCTATCAACATATTGGATCGAAAAACCATCCAAACCGACAAACCAATCAAAATTAAGCCGGCCAAACCAAGATCACCCATTATTTGGAAATAGAGCGAATGCACAGCTCTTCCCCACTTCTGACCAGCACTAGCCGAGCCTGCCTCAGGGTCATAGTCTGGTATCCAGCGACCTATATTACGCATACCAACCCCAAAAGGCGTGTGTCTAGGGTCCTTAAAAGCAAGCCAAGTGATGTTCCACAAGTCAGTCCTTTTCTTAACTGTCCCTGAGTGATCCCCTACGTCCGTTTGAATAGAAAATAGCTCGTCCTTAAACTCGTCTGGCAAAATTGGCACGGCCACGAGTGCTCCAACTATACCTATCAGAATGAACAAAGGTTTCTTGTCGGAGCGAAGAAAGAGAAAAATTCCCAGGGCAGCAAAACCCAGCATGCCTCCACGCGACACCGTTGAAACAACACCAGCAAACATAGCGGCAAACGCTAAAAGATTGAACAATCTAATGATGGCACGGTCAGAAGTTGCCATATACAGAACTGTAAAAGGCATTAGATTAAGAAGGACATAACAAAGATCATTCTCATCTCGCACAAAGCCCCCGGGCCCTGTCCCTGCATGCGTAAGACCCCAAAAAGCCAGAAACAAGCCTATGCAAACCAGAACCGAAGATAAAACGCGTAAGCCCTGTTTGCAGGCCAAGCAGGCAACAATTGGAAGGTGAAGGCCTATCATTTGAATGGCCATATTTCTGAAAGTAAAAAAATGGGCACTATTATTACGAATAATATAATCACTTGGATCCACAGCACCCAACAGGCCTCTGATCACTTGGATCCCGAGAAGAACTAATATTAATTTGATAGGCTTACTGATATTTTTTTGAGCATGAGGAAGCCAAAAAAGAGCCGTTATAGTGGCAATAATAATAGGGAGCCTGATAGCACCAATAAAAGAAAGTCCTGGTAGATCTTGAGGTCTAACAAAGTTTACCGTGGCCGAAAGGCAAACTAAAAATAAAACTATCTTGGAAGGATGAGCCTTCTTCAGAGAATATCTCAAGGAACTATAAAACTGCTTGAAGAGTTTTACCTTCTCGGGATTTGCAGTGGCAAATCCACTCATGTCACTGGCGTATTCTTCGCTCACCCTGATTTCATTCCCTGGCTTATTGTTGAAAACTTACTAACTGTTGGGCTAGGGCCCAATGGAGAGCAAGGCTAGCATATTCCCTATTAAAACCATAGGTCTATTTGGAAATATAAAACCGTAGGTTTTGCTAGCAAAAACACTGATAAACTAAACAATATTAAATGGTTATAAAATCAGTCTTGTTAAGCCTAGACCTTACTGCTTAACCAGCAGCTCTTTTTAAAGCCTGAGCTAATTCCTCAACTGTAACAACACTACCTAAAATACTGGAGACTTTTCCACTGCGATCCAAGACTACATAGTGAGGAACTCCTGTTCCACCATACTTGTTCAAAGCAGCACTTACCTCAGGGTCTGCTGTTGTCCAATCAGCGATCAAAGAGAAAAATTTATTTTGAGCCAGGACCTTGGCAATTGTTTCGGTTTCTATAACAAACTTCTCATTAGCCTTACACGTCACACACCACTGCGCAGTGAAATCAATAAATACCGGTTGAGACTTGCTCTGTGCATCAGATAGGGCTTGAGGTGAATACTCTTTCCAATCGATGATTTCGCTCGAGGATAAAGTGCCTCCTGCCTCGGCAGTAGAAATCATAGTCGGCCACCGTAGAATGGTGAAGGCTATCGTTGAAGCCAAAACCAAAAAGGTTAATAGTTTTCCCCACCACTTTGAGATAGAGCTCAAAGAATAGCACCAGAGAAAAAGTGTAACAGCAAACAAAACCATCAATAAACTAGTCACTCCCTGGGGAGCAACTGTTTGATAAACAGAAATTAGCCATAC
>CALIEE010000326.1 GCA_938022485.1 uncultured bacterium
CAAAGAGTTAATCCAGAAAAGAAGCAGAAAGCTCAAAACGCCAGCGCCAGCAATTTCAGCCAAAGCAGAAAAAGGGCTCCAGTAAATCTGCATGTAAGAAAGCTTCCAAGGAAAAACTCTTGGAGCTAATTGCTCTGCTACAAACCAAGCTAGGGGCAATAAAAACACCCTCTGTTGACCGAAGAACTTCTCTCCAGCTTTAAGCATCCAAGCTAAAAACAGAAATTGAAAGGCACTGAGTATAGAGAACAACGCAAATAATCCCCTAGATACGACAAGTGGGAATCCTCCAAAAAGAGTAATCGTATCCGGCACCCAGTAGTAAGAAAAAATAGAGAGAATAAACCCGTAACAAAAAAATCCGAAATAACTGGCCGCTGCCTTTCGCACAGTTACGCAAAGAAGCACTAATGAAAAAATTTCAAGAATAGAACTTTGTAATGTCTCTGGATACCAGGAGGAAATGGCAAGAAGCAAAGCTGCCCACGAATAGAGAATCAGGCTTACAAGCCTAGGTAGCTTCTTCTGAACTTTATAATTCTGGCCAGATAAGCCACCGCGATCAACTATTCCCTGTCCCAGTGGGGTTTCTGCTTTTCTATGTTTGGAACGCTTTGGCACTACAACTAGCTCATGGTATGTTCTGGGTTTTAGGACAGTCCTACAATATGGTCAGTATTTATGCCTGTAATTACAGATAGTTCAAGTTTATTAAGCCAAGGGGGTCCTACGATAGTCCCTCTTCTGGTCTGCTCGGTGCTTGCTCTGGCAATAGTTATCGAAAGATTTTTTTTCGGACCTAAAAAAGAAAGGTTAGTCCCCAGTGGCTTTCGTTCCCAAGCCCTTGGGCTTATTGAAGAGGCCAGGCATGAGCAAGTTTTAGGTCTCTGCTCAGGTGAGAACTCAGCTGCTGCTTCGATTGTAGAGACGGCAATAAATGCCAGTCACTTAGCTCGTAACGAAATAGAAAGCACCCTTGAGAGTAAAGGAAGAGCACTTTGCTCCAGACTCGACCGCTATACAGACACTTTAGGCACTATTGCTTCCATAGCCCCGCTGCTTGGGCTTCTTGGAACTGTTTTTGGAATGATAGAAATTTTTCAAGTGATTTCCGCAGAAGGAGCCGGAGATGCCCAAAAACTTGCTGGCGGAATTTCTCAGGCTCTGATTTCAACTGCCGTGGGACTATCGGTCGCAATCCCAAGTTTGATTTTTTCACGCTTTTTCAAAAAGAAACATCTCCAATCCTCTGAAGTACTCGAAGAATTTGCTGTTGAAGTTTTGCAAGCTGTAGAAAAATCTAAGCCAAGCCTTATAGACACTAGAGTTGGTAATGAAGTTTAGTCAAAACCAAAGTCTGGAAACTCCAGAGATCAACATCACTCCACTAGTGGATATTGTTTTTCTCCTTCTAATTTTCTTCATGGTTTCTTCTAGGTTTACTGATGAAACCTCTCTAAGGGTAAACCTGCCTGAATCAGGCTCCGGCAAGACTCTAAATGAAACTGTAAATACGATTCTTAGTATCACAGCTAACGGTAAAATGTTTTTAGGCAACCACGCTGTTAAAAAATCAGAGCTCTCTACTGAGCTAGCAAGGCTAAAAGAGCAGCCACTAATCATCAAAGCGGATGAGGGAGTTGCCCACGGTCAAGTAGTCGAAGCTCTGGATATGGCAAAATCTGCTGGTATATCCAAGGCTTCTATCGCGACTAATCAGTCTCGGTAATAGTTGAGGCGCAACGGTTTCTTTCGTCAAGATTTACACGTAAGATTCTGCAATCGATCTTTTCAAAAATAACAGCTCAGTAGAATAAATTTAGGAATCCTCTACTTGAATAGAGGGTTTCTCTCCAAGGTTTTGCAACAAATTTTCAACGAAAAGGTTTTACTATGAGCGCGCTATCCGATAGTCCAAGAAAAGTACCTAAATCAAAAATAATTTTTGAAGGGAAAAATAGAACTGTAGTGAAGGTGGAGTATAAGAATCGCTCCTACGAAGTATCTAGAAGCCAAGATAGTGTAAAAATATTGGCCTTGAGAAATGATAATCGCATCGCACTAGTCAAGCAGGCTCGACCAGGTTGCGAACTCAGCACAGTGGAAATTCCTGGTGGAGCTATAGAGTTAGACGAAGAGCCACTTGATGCTGGCCAAAGGGAACTCAGGGAAGAAACTGGTCTTACAGCCAGACGTTGGGATCTGCTCTGTTCACAACTACTCAATAGTCCTGGACAAAGTAATGAAAGGACCTTCCTATTTCTTGCTAGAGACCTACAAATTGGTCCGCATGAAAGAGAGGATTCCGAGGTAGAAATGCAACAGTACTGGCTTCCAGTTGAAGAATATGAAAAGGGCTTTTATTCCGGAGACTACAGCGATATGGCTTCATTTACTGCCGTTTCAAGCTATTTAAGGAAACACCAGTAGCCCTAAAGTAGCTCTCAAAAAACAAAGAGGGCCATTCGTATATACTTATACGATTTGGCCCTCAAGGAAATGGAAGAAGGTTTTTCCCGAGGTCTAAGCGAGAGAAACCCCCAATCAAAAAGTTATCGAAGTAATCTAAGAAGACTTAGAGCTTAAAAGGGCTAGTGTACTCGGCCTTATCTCCAAGAATGTTCTCTATCCAAAGTAGTCTATTATATTTAGAGATTCTCTCTCCGCGACACATAGAACCGGTTTTAATCTGACCAGCATTAGTAGCAACAGCTAGGTCAGAAATAGTGGTGTCTGAAGTTTCCCCAGAGCGATGAGAAATCACGTTAGTAAAGCCAGCAGCTTCAGCAGTTTTTATTGCGTCCAATGTCTCAGAAAGAGAGCCGATTTGATTAAGCTTAATCAAAACAGAGTTCCCTGCTTTTTCCTCGATACCGCGCTTTACCCGCTCACTGTTAGTTACAAAAAGATCATCCCCAACAAGCTGCTGCCTGTCTCCGATCTTAGAAGTAAGTTCAACCCAACCATTCCAGTCATTCTCATCAAGACCGTCTTCAATACTCACAATAGGATAGTTAGAAATCCAGTCCTCATACATGGCTACCATCTCAGCTGATTTTCTTGGAGCCTCTCCAGATTTTTCAAACTTGTAAGTTACGTTATCGCCCACTTCATCCGTAAGCTCACTTGCTGCAACATCAAGAGCCAGCGCAATTTGCTCGCCAGGTTTGTAACCCGCGCGCTCAATTGCTCTGATTAAAAAATCAAAAGCTAGCTTCATTGACTCAAGACGAGGAGCATAGCCCCCTTCGTCCCCAACACCAGTGTCATAACCGTCGTCTTTAAGAAGAGCACCCAAAGCATGAAAAGTTTCAGTCGCCGCTCTGACCCCTTCAGAAAAAGTAGGGAGACCATGTGGAACCAACATGAACTCTTGAATATCAAGACTGTTATTGGCATGGGCACCACCATTAATTACGTTGACCAAAGGCACCGGAAGACGCACTGCTTGGTCACCACCTAGAAGCTGAAAAAGCTCTTTTCCCTGAGAAATCGCAGCAGCCTTAGCAGAAGCTAAGCTGACGCCAAGAATAGCATTCGCACCGAGGCTCGACTTATTTGGAGTTCCATCAAGATCAATCATTGCCTGATCAATAGCTTCCTGATCGCCTGCATCCATACCTTTTAGCTTCGGAGCGATTTTAGAAGTCACGTTTGCAACAGCGTTATTAACTCCTTTTCCAAGGTAAAGGCCGTTACCGTCTCGCAACTCAACTGCTTCAAACTCCCCTGTGGAAGCTCCTGACGGAACACTTGCTCTACCAGTTGAACCATCTGTCAACTCACACTCTACGGCCACAGTTGGGTTTCCTCTAGAGTCCAGTACCTGAATCGACCTAAGTTCTTTAATCTCGCTAGCCATTTCTTCTCCTAGAAAATAAATCTAAGCTTAAAACTAAAAATACGGGTTTGCTTTAAGTAGGCTGAAACAAATTATGTTCATCCTGCTTAAAGGCAAAGTTCCACAAAAAATACTTAACTTATCAGTCACTTGAAGCTTAGATTTCTAATGCAAAGAAATCTAAGCTTCTGTACAATAAGCCTTCGAAGTGCGTTAGAATTATATCTCTCGCAACCTCAATTTTATTTTGGTCGAATTACAAATGAGCGTCGTCGAAAGAAAGAACCGAATCACAAGAACTACCTCTAAACATAGTGGCAGAGCGGGTGCACGAAACGTTCAAAACACTGGCAACAGCAACAGACCAAAACCTTCCACTGCTAAAGCCAATCACTTTCTAGATCTGCTCACCCCTGTGATATTGATGGGGCTTGCTGGCCTTGTCTTCTATTTCAGCCTAACAGGGACCCATGGCCTACTATACCTCGATAAATTAGACAATCAGCTCCAGAGAATTTCCTCTGAAAATAAGGCCCTAGAGCGTGAAATTACAGTTCTAGAGCAAAATATTCACTCTATTAACTCCAAGGGCTTTTACCTCGAGAAAAAAGCCCGTGAGGAGCTCGGTCTTTCCAAAAAAGGAGAGACCATATACCTTTTCAACTAATCAGCTGCGATTAGCGTTAAACATTGTCAGCTCTTACTTTAGACAGATGGCCTTCAGAAGTAGAAAATCAGAACACATTGGTAATATCCTCGGAAACTCCTTTCCTCTAAAACGGCTTCAAGGAAAGCTGGGGCAGTATAAAGGATTTTCAAATTGGGAAGAAATCGCTGGTGAGAAATTTTCCCCAGTTACCCGTCCAGAACGCATTTCTCAAAGTGGGGTACTTGTTGTTCAAGCGATTGATGCTGCCTGGATACAGGAACTAGACATGCACAAGCTCGAGCTAATCGAGAGGTACAACTCTAATGAAAATACAGGTGTGATCAACGACATTCGCTTCGTTCCCGGAAACCCCAGAGAATTTAAGCTTTTTCAGGAACAAAAAAAGAAGAAAGTTGGAGAATAGAAATTGTCAACTAAGCCTCCATCCAATTTATTTGAAGAACTAAAACAACGAGCTCTTGTTCAAGACTTATCTGACCAAAAGCAGATCCAGAAGGAACTGAGTGGAGGAAGCCTGACTTTTTACTGCGGCTTTGACCCTACTTCAGACAGTTTACATGTGGGAAGCCTACTCCCACTTACAATGATGAAGCGCCTTCAAGCTGCTGGCCACAAGCCACTAGCTTTGGTGGGCTCAGGTACTGGTATGATTGGCGACCCTTCCGGCAAGTCAGAAGAAAGAGTATTGCTAGGCTCAGAACAAATTAGCTCAAATATTTCGGGAATTAGTGCACAAATCACCACTTTGCTTGGAGAAAACTTCGAGCTAGTTGAAAATGGAAAGTGGTTGGAAGGCTTAAACCTAGTAGAGTTTTTACGAGACGTTGGAAAACATTTCAGCGTCAATCAAATGATGGCTAAAGACTCCGTCAAGTCTCGGCTTGAGAATCGAGAACAAGGCATTAGTTATACAGAGTTCAGCTACATGCTTCTCCAGGCCTATGATTTCTACCACCTGTATCAGGAGAAAGGCTGCAGACTACAAATTGGTGGCTCGGATCAGTGGGGCAATATTACCGAAGGAATTGAGTTAATTAGAAGAAAAACCTCTGGCGACGATAAGATTCAAAGCAACAAAGCCCTGGGCTTTACATTTCCTCTTCTAACCACTTCCAGTGGGGCTAAATTCGGCAAAACAGAAAAAGGAGCTGTTTGGTTAAGCGCAGAACGAACCAGTCCTTACGAGTTTTATCAGTACTGGATTAATCAGGCCGATCAAGATGCTCTAAAGATGCTTAATTTTTTTAGTTTTAGAAGTGTCGAAGAGATAGCTGAGTTAAAAGCAGAGCACGAAAAAAGTCCTCAAACTCGAATGGCTCAAAAGGCATTAGCTGAAGAACTAACTAGCATGGTTCATGGCTCTGAGGAGGTCAAAAAAGCTGAAACAGCGGCTCAGGTATTTTTTGGCGGAAGCGTCACTGACCTCCCTGGTGAGACTTTGGTAGAAATATTTTCGGACGTTCCCTCAAGCTCCCTTTCAAAATCTGAGCTAGAAGGTGGAATTGATATTGTCGACCTACTTGTAAACTCTGAGCTAGAAAAATCCAAAGGAGCAGCGAAGCGTTCTATCTCTGGCGGTGGGGTTTACTTAAACAATCAACGAGTTGAAGATGCTGAGTTGAAAGTGACCTCCGAAGACCTTGTTGACAGCATGGTGCTAATCCTAAGGCTCGGTAAGAAAAAGTATCATCTAGTCCGAGTAACTTAAGGTAGTATTCCAAGATCCGCTCTCAAAAATCTCTAGGACCAAAACTTTACTGACACTGTCCATCAAAGGGTGGGTCATAAGTAGCATATCCCCAAGCCAAGGAGGCTATAGAGGTCGATTTCTCGCTCAAGCGATGAGTTCCAGTAGCTGATGGATAAGGGAGATAAGAATCTGCACTTCCAGCCTTAGCCTCAATGCAGGGGGCGAAACGAACTAAAGTTCCATACATCCCCACAAGATTATCCGGATACTTATACGCTCCAGGAATATTAACCGTATTTAATACTGAACAAAATTGAGTTGCAGTGGATTCCATCATTTCTCGGGTGATTTTTTTACAACCAATATCATCTCCTGCCAACTGCTGTGCGTAGACATAGGAAAGGAAATTTACACTATCAGCCGCATGTCCGGCGTCACTACCAATCCACCCTGTGCGTTCTATAGTGCTAGTTATAATATCCACGGCTTCGCAAATCTGAGATCTATACTCAGGCAAATAGCCACCTAACTTTCCTAAAGTGTAAGCAGCAAAAGCAGGGTGTGCTTTCATATGAGAAGGGTGATTGTCTTTGGTAGCTCCGTATATGAATCTACCAATTATAGGCTTAAGAGTCTCAGCGTGCCCTACCAACTCTTCAGCATTTTCCTGTCCAGAGCTAGACTGCAACACTGATTCCATCAAAAAACCGAGCCAAGCCAGTCCTCGAGTAGCGTCCAAGTATCTGTGACGGCCTTTAGCACAACGGTAAAGACTGTTTGTCGAATCACAGCTTGCGGTACCCTCTCCATTGGCAAGAGCAGGAACGAAGTCCCTTATGTACTCCAGCGCAAAGTCTTTGTAGATTTCCTCATGCTCCGGCTTAAATCTAGTTGCAAAGCGAATCATTCTACTAACCGAGGACATTTCATCCTTATAGTGATAGAGACGCACTCCCTCCTGACCACCATAAGTGCTAGCAACCCAGTCAGAATCTGACTGAGAGGAATAAAACTTCTTAACATTAGCACTGAAACTGCCAAAATTTTCGAAAAACTTTTGTTCATAGCTTTTTGCAAGTTCAATTTGTGAGCTATTGCAAGTCAGCGCGCCATATTCTCCAGTGCGTTCCATCCTGTTTAACACCGAGCCCCCTGAAGAACTCGAGCTAAAATTCAATAACCCGGAAGAAGAAGAAGAAGAAGAAGAAGAAGAAGAAGAAGAAGAAGAAGAAGTTAAAACACTAAGTCCATTACCAACACTCACCCCAGTGATATCAAGACTTTGCTGGCTACCAAAAATTTTTATTTCCGAAATAGAAACCCAACGATTATTCCGAGAATTCCCCTCCCCAACAAATCGAATAAATTGTCCCCTCTCTGGGCTAAAAACAAACCTTTGGAGCTGATCTGACGTTCCACTCGAAGAAAGTCTACTAGCTCCATCTCGATCTATGAGAACTCTCCAGTTTACACGATCATCAGAAACTAAAATTTTAAAATAAGAGGTGCGTCCTTTTCCGAAAGCCCAGGCGATTTCCAACTCCTCTATATTAGCACTACCGTTAGTAAGTACTAAATCCAAATATACATTACTGCTAAAGATTCTCCTGCGAGACCAACGTTACTCACTCGAAACATCGTTATCATTTACGTTTTCTGGGCCATAGCCTTCGACCACAGAGCTTTGCTCCCCTCCTCCAGCCGAGAGTGGTTCAAATTCAAGAGAACTAGTCTGTGCGAAAACAGAAGTAGAAACTGAAAGGCAAAAAAATGAACAATATATTACCAGAACAAAAAACCTAAACATGCTACAACCTAAAACAGTGAAAATTCTACTATTCCACTAATAAGAAAAATGATTCATCTCT
>CALIEE010000327.1 GCA_938022485.1 uncultured bacterium
GAGAGGCTGGTAAGTTAAAAGTAATAAATGAGTTTACTCAGGCCGTTTATCAAAAACAGTTTTTAGAATTGATAGAGGTGAGTGTCGGATGAATAGCTATGAAACAATTAAATTAGACAGCCTGGCTGAGAATGTCCTGGAGGTTGTGCTAGGCCGCGAAGGTTCAGCTAATGCGATGAATACGCTTATGTCCAAGGAATTGAAAAGTGCCTTTCAGTCCTCTGAAGTCAAATCTAGTAGAGCAGTGATTCTGACTGGCTCAGGTTCTAAAGCTTTTTGCGCAGGGGCGGATTTGAAAGAACGTAATGGAATGGCAATGGATGCTTGGAAGGAACAGCACCATCATTTTGAAGAAGCGATCAAAGCTATATCAAGAGCCCCTGCTCCGGTAATTGCAAAAGTCAATGGCGCAGCCTATGGGGGAGGCCTTGAAATAATCTTAGCCTGTGATTTTGCCTATGCAGTTCCCGAGGTTAGGTTTTGTTTTAGTGAGACTCGCTTAGGGATCATTCCCGGCCTTGGAGGAATATATCGACTGGTTAAAACGGCAGGAGTCAGTGTTGCAAAGGAGATAGTTCTTACCGCAGCTCCTTTTGAATCAGAGCAAGCTTTAGAGTGGGGAGTGGTGAATAAACTAGTTGAAAAGGAAAATATCGATCAAGAGACCCTTCAGTCTGCCAAGAATATTGCTGCTAACGCCCCCTTGGCTTTAAGTGCTGGGAAGGATTTAATAGAGTGTGTGGCTTCTAGAGATCTAGACACTTGGACGGAGCTAGAGTTGAAAGAGTATTATAAACTGGTCGAAAGCGAGGATCGAGCTGAAGGAATTTTAGCATTTAACGAAAAGCGAAAAGCCGAATTTAAGGGATCTTAAACTCTTCAATTCTTTTCTTGAGCGGGTAGGAGGTTCCGCAGCAGCTAAAAAACGATTGACCCAGGCGCTTAGGAATTGATGGCGCAGACTATTCTTTCAGTTACTCTATCCCAGTCCAGAGACTTGGCCCATTCCAAAGCATTCTGCTCTAGTTTGAGCTTGTCTGCAGGATTATTGCAGTAAGCCAATATCGCTTCAGCAATGTCAGATGGATTTTCTCCATCCACATTGATTCCAGTTTTGTTGTGTTTGACTGCTTCCGTCTGGCCGCCAATTAAGCCGGAGATCGAGGCCTTGCCACAGGCAGCCGCTTCAATAAAGGAGATGCCAAAACCTTCTAGGTCATTATCAACCTCGACAGCGGGCATTATGAAGAGATCAGAAGCACCGTAGAGAGCGACTTTGAGTTCATCGCTTGGGGAGGATATAAATTTGACCTTGTCTCTAACTGACAAACTGGAGGCTAGTTTTTTTAATTCTGCCTTGGTTTCACCTTCACCCGCTATAAGGTATTTTAAATTAGGTAGTTGATCTTTTAGTAAGGCGATGGCTTCAATTACTCCAGCCTGATTTTTTCTTGGACACAGTCTGCCCAGGGTCAGAAGAATAACATCGTTCTCCTTGAAACCATTGTCTCTTTTCCACTTTAGTCCGAGCCTTTTTGAGCTAGCGAAGTCAGCTAGACTTACCCCGGGATTGATGACTGTAATCGTGGTTTGGGCCCCAGTTTCTTCTACTAAATGTCTCGTATTTTCACTGTTAGCAATAACTAGGTCTGAAATCTCATAAGATTTTTTCATTAAAGCCCTAAGTTGTCGGCTGGTATTGCACGCTAGAATTTCTTCGCCATGGGCATAGCAAATAATCTTTAGATTTTTTTTGGCACTATGTTTGAGCGGTATTAAGGCGCTTACCTCTGGGACTGCATGTGTGCAGTGGGCACAAAGGCGGCCAAATCTTTTCAGAGCTCTGCCGGCAGCTCTGTTCATCCTGTAGTACCTAGCCAGACTAGATGGTGAGGTAACGCCCCAGTCATTCATCAAGATGTCTTCACGATAAACGTTTTGAATTCTCGAGTTTTTTTCTTTGACTAGCTGACTATCTGCCTTTTTTATCTCTGAGCTATTAAGTTCGTGATAGTCATGGGTGAAGATATCGATAGGATTGGGCCAGCGTCTGCAGACCTCTTTCAACCAGGTCACTGAGCCCCCGAATTCAGGGCTAAATCTTTGAGAAATAACTAAGTCACGCATCCAACAATGCCTTGTGTAATTTACGAAGCCCTGTGTATAACTACTTAAGAAATAAGTATCGGTGAGACTCCCCGTCTGCAGTTGTATTTTAACAAAACGTTCGAAACCAAACAAAAATATTTTGGCTGAAGAAAGCAAACCTAAAAGTACCCAGAAGGGAACCCCGGGGAAGTCTAATAGTTTCCTTGAGGTCTGGCACGGGACCTTAGCGATCCTGCGGAAAGCGGCGCCTGTTAAGAAGTTGGCGCTGATAACTGTTTTACTGACTATTTTAGCGTCTCTTTTTCAATTAGCAGGGTTGGGCCTGGTTATTCCGGTTTTAAACGGAGTGGTCGATCCAAACCACTATGAAGCTCTACTGAAATCTCCTCCCTATAGTAGTATTTTAAAGGCTATTCCTTGGGAGTTGGATAATAAGCAGATCTTCGGTTTTATTATCTTTATGGTTTTAGTTTTTGCCTACCTGGAAAATCTATTTTTGTTCTTGGGTCAGGCTTGGTCTGCTAAACTTTCGACCTTGGTTTCTCACCGTCTACGTTCTCGTGTGACAGAGCGCTATCTAGGATTCGGTAAAGCCTTCTTTGATCGTTCAAGTCTTGGTGAGTTGCAGGTTCTTCTGACCTCGTTAATCACTCATGTTGGTCAACACCTTCATTTTGTCAGTCAGTTAGTAGTTAGCCTTTGCTTTTGTGGGGCATTTCTATTGCTGATGGTACTAGTCTCTTGGAAGCTAACCCTGCTAGCTTTCGTGATGCTCCCCCTTACTCACTTTTGTTCAATTTGGTTAACGGCTAAGCTGAAACGTTCGGCTCAAGGTGAAGTCAACAATATGTTGAATTTTTCAAGCCGTTCGTTGGATGTCCTGCAAAATCTCACTCTGACCAGACTCTCCGGAATGGAGAAGAAAGAGTTGGAGGGTTTAACCAATATTAGTGACGAGATACGGAGACATGGGGAAAATACAAGGACAAAGAGATTTCTGATTCCCCGAGTTGTAGATTGTATTAATACGACAGGTATAATTCTTTTGGCCTGTGGAGCTATCTTTATTATTTTTAAGGTAGAGCCTCTCAGTATAGGTCGACTCTCCGTATTTTTTATCTCTCTGCGGCGCTTTACCAGCTACGTTCAGCAGGCACTAGTTTACTGGAGTAATTGTGTAGCTGGAGTTCCTCATATGAATAAGGTTCTTGAAGTTTTCTCTGATCAGGATAAGCATATTTTGTTGGAGGGTAGTCGAACTTTGCCTGAGCTGGAAGAGGGAATTAGGTTTCGAGCTGTAGATTATCAATATCAAGAGGGAAAGCAGGTTTTGTCGGGGATTGACTTGGATATTACTCCTGGAGAAATGCTTGCAATAGTTGGGCCCACCGGTTCTGGGAAAACGACACTACTAAACCTCATACCTCGCTTTATGGATCCCACTAGTGGAAAAGTTGAGGTTGACGGAGTAGATTTGAAAGATTTGTCTTTACCGGAGTGGAGAAAGAAAATTGCTGTTGTTAGCCAATCTTCATTGCTATTTCAGGATTCTCTTCGGAATAATCTTTGCTACGGAACTCAGGGCGTAAGTGAGGAACAACTTTGGACTGCGCTGGAAAATGCGCAACTTGCTGATTTTGTGAATGAACTGGATCGCAAACTGGATACCAGAATCGGAAAAGAAGGGGTGCAGCTTTCGGGAGGAGAGCGTCAAAGACTATCGATTGCTAGGGCTATATTAAGGGATCCGGAGATTCTTTTGTTGGATGAAGCTACCAGTGCTCTGGATGCTGAGACGGAAGATAAGATTCAAAAAGCAGTGGATACTGTTGTGAAAGAGCGCACCGTTATTGTTGTGGCTCACAGGCTGGCAACAGTGGTTAGGGCGGACCGAGTCTGTGTGCTTGAAGAGGGTAGGGTGGTTGAGATTGGCTCTCCTGAAGAGCTTAAGGGGACAGGCGGAGTTTTTCAACGTTACTGTGAATTGCAGAACCTTATACATTGACCGGTAGGTAATGGGTCCGAAGAATAAGCCAAAGCTTCTTTTTGTCATCCATAGCTTGGTGATAGGTGGTACGGAAAACCTAGTCTACCAAATGTCCTGCCAACTTAAAGACAAGTTTGAAATTGGAATATGTTGTCTCGATAAGCAGGGTTTGCTCTGGGAGAAATGCGAGAAGCAGGGCTTTAGACTTTACAACCTTAACAGAAAGCCTGGCTTTCAGCCTCAATTAGTGAAGTCGTTAAGAGAGGTTATAAAAGAATTCTCACCAGATATAGTTCATTCACATCAATATACTCCTTTCTTTTATGCTTCACTGGCTAAGTTACTTTCGAGATCGAAGGCTAGGTTTATTTTTACGGAACATGGTCGTCATTTTCCGGATGTTGTCTCTTGGAAGAGAAAACTAGTAAACAAAGCGTTCCGTGTCTTGCCTGATGTAGTAACCGGTGTTTCTCAGTTTACAAAAGATAGGCTTGTTGAAAACGAAGGTTTTCGTTCCGATTCTATCCAAGTTCTCTACAATGGGATCAATACTGAAGCAAAAAATGAGCATTTAGACCTGAGAGAATATCTGGGTCTGAGCTCGGATCAAAAGATTATTGGCGTGCTTGGCTCATTGCGTGAGGTAAAAAACCCTCTTTTTGTCCTTAACTCATTGCCAACTGTTCTTGAAAAATATCCTGAGGCTATCTTAGTTTATATCGGGGATGGAGAGTTAAGAGATGAGGTAAATTCTAAGGCTAAGGAACTAGGTGTTAGTAGTAATGTGAAGTTAGCGGGTAATATAGTACCAGCAACTCCATATCTTTCCAGTTTTGACTGTTTTGTGATGGGCTCACTTTCGGAAGCCTGCTCTTTGGCCTTACTTGAGGCTATGTTTGCAGGTGTTCCTGCTATCGTGAGTGATAGAGGTGGATCACCTGAGCTAGTGGTCGACGGAAAGTATGGACAGGTTGTAGAGTGCGACAATCAACAGGAGCTTTCAATTGCGCTAAAGAAGGTTTTGGCTGGAGATGCCTCGATTGATAAAATGGCCTTAGCTGCAAGAAAACGAGTTAAGGAAGAATTTTCCTTTATCGATATGTGCGCGAAGTATGAGAGACTGTACGGAGGGGGTAAAGGTGTCTGAGTCTATTAAAACTATAGCAAGTTATCTTGCAATAATTCCTGCTTTGATACTTACGGCTCTAATGCGTCTAATGAGTATTTTTGTTGATCCGGAGCGAAGCTTCCAGTCTTTTTCTCAGTTCCTAGCCCTGGCTCCTGGTCTTTCGGGTAATTATATTAGAAAAGAATTTTATCGTTTAAATCTAAAAGCTTGTTCTACGAACTCAGTAATTTCTTTTGGAACTATTTTTTCAAGCAGTGAGGCTGAAATAGGAGAGAATGTTTATATTGGGCCTTACTCAATAATCGGACGAGCTTCGATCGGGGATGATACTTTGATAGCGAGTCGGGTTAGCTTAATGTCGGGTTTGCGGCAGCACAACTATAGTAGAACTGACATTCCGATTAGAGAACAGTCGGGAGAGTTTAAAAAAATTGAAATTGGAAGAGATTGTTGGA
>CALIEE010000328.1 GCA_938022485.1 uncultured bacterium
CGCACTAAAATAGTAACTTACTACATCCTTGCTAAACTAACAGCCCCTTGGGTTATTTCCCCCCTAGATACAGGAGATTTTACATTAAATAGCTAGTTAAACTACAGTGCCGACCACTGCCATGAAAGAATTTGAACTAATAAATTTTCTAAAAAATCATCCCTCAGGAGCTAGTTTCCCATCCATTGGAGATGACTGTGCTGTTATTGACGCAGCTGACTTCACTGGTCAGGGCTACCTTCTAATCAATACAGATACGATGATTGAAGGGCATCACTTTCTTCGTGAACAAACATCAGCCCGGGACCTTGGCTGGAAGGTCATGGCTCAAGCCGCAAGTGATATTGCGGCTATGGGTGGCAAACCAATGGCCGCGACCATAGGCCTTACTCTACCTAAACCGGAAACTCTTGGTGACTGCTACCTAAAAGAGCTTTACAGTGGAATTACTGACTTCAATAATCACTATAATACTTCTCTAATTGGTGGAGATACCTGTTTCGGAAGTGACTTTTCAATGAATATTACCTTCCTGGGTCGCTGCTCCGTTAGCCCAGTGGCAAGGTCAACTGCTCGAGAGAATGACCAAATCTGGGTATCTGGCAGTATCGGTTTAGCTGGAAAAGGCTTGGCTTTGACGCAAGCAGACAGGGATCAACAACTCACGAATTCTGAGCGCGAGCTAGTAGAAAGAGCTTTTTACCGTCCAGCTCCCATGGTCGAACTCGGAGAAAAGCTAGCGACTATAGCAAGCTCTATGATTGATATCAGCGATGGACTTTTAGCCGACCTGTCTCATATTTGTGAGGCCTCCAAAAAGTCTGCCGTTTTAGATCTCGAAAAGATACCCGTCCTTCCCTCCGATCGCGGAAGTGAAAAAAACATACTCAAAGCCAGCTCAGCCGGAGAGGATTACCAACTCCTGTTCACTGTGAATCCCTCACAACAAGCTTCAATAGAGAAGATAGGTGCTCAACTTAATACTCCTTTAACACTTGTCGGTGAAATCTCATCTAGCTCCTTAAAAACTGAAGTCTTAATCAGAACCGATGGCAATCTTCAGCCAATGGCTAAGCTACTTGAATCTCATGGCCTTCCTAGCCGCGGAGGGTGGGAGCATAGCGCTTAACCCCCTAGTTTTTGGGGAGCTTATGGCCCTCCCTAAAAGTTTAAATCAAAATTCCCCTGTGCTATCATCTGACCATAATCGAAGGGGTGCCTTTTGGCTGAGATTAGACTCTTTGAACCTGATGCGGCTAGTACCGTCGAAGGAATCGATACTATCATTTCCCGGTAAAACCACCGGAGCTGTCAGTGTTTCCAGCGACCGCTATCAGTTCTCTCCTAGATTATAATTTTGAGCGATTAACAGGTTTACCTTTCTTGGAGTTAGGACAATTGAGTTTTCAAATATTCGTTAATGATAAGCCTTTAAAAGTTGAAGCTAAAACATCTGTAGAAGATGTTTTGCTTGATATTGGCATTAAAGAATTTGCTGGAGTTGCTGTTGCTCTTGAGAACTCAGTGGTTTCTAGAGAGAACTGGCAAAGCACTTACTTTAAACCTGAGCAAGCCCTGGTTGTTTTCACTGCAGCTCAAGGAGGCTAGCAGAAGTCTATGTCATCTCTAATTGTCATTAGCTGTGAGTCAGTTTGGAAATCTCTCAAAGACGAAGCTTCAGCCATTGACCGGATTATTTCAGAAACTGGTTTTAGGGTTCATTTACGTAAGCATGACTTTACTGAAAAACAAATGTTGAGCCTGCTTGAACTTCTGAATGAAGATTCTCTACCCAGTATATCAGTTCACAGCCATCATAACTTGGCGAGCGAATTTGGCGTAGGTGGAGTCCACTATCCCGAAAAAATATTTAATTCTGAAAAGGATCTTAGTGGTAGAAACGATGACTCAGTGATCAGCACATCCTTTCACAGCCTTGAGCAGTGCCAGTCTTCAACTGAGTTCGTAGACTACTCCTTTCTTTGCCCAGTGTTTGACTCAATTTCTTCGAATAAGACCAGCCCCTTTAAATGGGAAACCTTATCAAAGACCGATCTGCCGAAATCCGTTTATGCCTTGGGAGGGGTTAGTAAGCACAACTTACCTCTAATAAAGGACTCCTCTTTTACAGGCGCCGCTCTTAAAGGAGCCCTTTGGGCTACAGAAGATCCACTCGCCTATGCCAGAGAATGTGAGAAGCTATGGTCTCATTAGAAAGGAATGTAGTGCTAAGCATTGCCGGATACGACCCCTCGGCTGGTGCTGGGGTTTTGTCTGATTGCAAAACTTTAGAGAATTGTGGTTGTTACGGACTTGGAGTTCTGACTTCCGTCACATCACAGTCCTCCGAAAAGTTCACGGACTTGGTTTGGCTTGATTCAGAACGAATTAAAAGTCAGATGGACCCTTTAATAGAATCTTTTGATATTAAGGGCATTAAGATTGGCCTAACCGCAGGCTACGAAATGCTGAGTGGTATTCTTGAAATGATAAACAAACAGCTACCTGGAGTTCCTGTACTTTGGGACCCCGTAGTCAAAAGCTCATCAGGTTTTGAATTCTTCTCAGAAGAAGACGCTAAGCTGCTTCCTTCTTTGCTCAAAGAAATAGACTACATTACTCCCAATACCGTGGAAGCGACATTTCTAACTAAGGCTGGAGTTGCGGAGCAAGCAGCTAACCTTTTAGCCAAGGACTGCTCCGGGGTAATCACTGGTATATACACCGAAGACAATGATGCCGTATTCGACTTAGTTTTCGAAAACAAGACTAGAAAGTTAGTAAAAGGAAAAAGTCTGAGTTCTCAAAAACATGGCTCTGGATGTGTTTTTTCGTCTTCTCTAATTTCTGGAATAGCTCAAGGACTTTCCCTCGAGAAATCTGCAGCATTTGCCAAGTCCTATACCAGTAGCTTCCTAGAAAGTTCTTCGAGCAATATTGGACTTCATCAGGTGAAGAAATGAGTATGTCCGGAATCTACTGTATCACCAATGGCAAAGATGCAGCTGAAACTCTGCGACAGGCACGGCTAGCCTTCCAGGCAAAAGCGGATGTTGTGCAAATTCGCTGTAAGAACCTTCCTGCTGAAGAAGTGCAAAGCTTAGTTGCTGAACTGGAAAACTCAGGCTTCCCCGACGCCACTCGTTTAATAGTCAATGATTTTTCAGAAATTTCTGAAAGCTCAACCAGCACAGGTCTTCATATTGGCCAAACTGATCGACCTTCTTCTGAGGCCAGAGATTTGTTAGGAGACAAAAAGATTATTGGCTTAACCGTAAATGAAGCAGACGATATTAGAAAAGAAGATATCGAGAATGTAGACTATATTGGCCTTGGACCTTATAAATTCACTAGCACTAAAGACTCTATTAAAAAGCTACTGGGCGTAGAAGGATTGGGCCTACTGGCTGAAAAAATTAGAACTCTAAAAGAAATACCAGTTTTTGCAATAGGTGGAATTGAGCTTGAGGATATTAGCACACTCGCAAGAGAGCCGAACATTCAAGGTGTTGCTGTTTCTTCCGCAATTTGGAATTCGAAAGACCCTGCTCAAACGATAAAAGAATTTAAGGAATGTTGGAGGAAGTATGCTGCAAATAGCTGACAAAACTTTTTCATCTAGGCTTTTTCTTGGAACGGGAAAATTCTCTTCTCCTGAGATAATGAAAGAAGCTGTTAAAGAGTCTGGCTCCGAGCTTGTCACCTTAGCCCTAAAGAGAATGCGACTGGCGGAAGAACATGACCCACTTGTCAAAAACTTAGACATTCCCTCTGTGTCACTTCTACCCAATACTTCTGGTGCAAAGGATGCGAAAGAAGCAGTGTTAGCTGCTGAACTTGCAAGAGAAGCTTTACAGACAAATTGGATAAAATTAGAAATTCATCCAGATCAGCGCTACCTGCTACCAGACCCAATTGAAACACTTGGTGCAGCAGAGACGTTAGTGAAAAAAGGCTTCGTTGTTCTACCCTATATTAATGCTGACCCAGTGCTATGCAAACGACTGGAAGAAGTTGGCACTCAGGCAGTAATGCCCCTAGGAGCCCCAATAGGTAGCAATCAAGGACTGCAAACCAAAGCAATGCTAGAAATAATTATTGAGCAAAGCGCAGTGCCTGTCATAGTAGATGCTGGAATTGGAGCACCATCCGACGCTGCATCCGCACTTGAGATGGGAGCTGATGCTGTTTTAGTGAATACTGCTATTGCTGTAGCCAAAGACCCAGTAGCTATGGCAAAAGCTTTCCGCCTTGGCGTTGAAGCTGGGATTCAGGCAAGAAAAGCTGGCTTAGGCCAAAAAGGCCTGCTTGCTGAATCTAGTAGTCCGCTGACATCTTTTCTTTCAGAGGGTTGATGAAACCGGGAAGCTATAAAAGTTTCTCAGAGCTCTTTCAGACTCTGGACCCTGCCGAAGTTTCTAAGCAAGTCTTATCTGCAAGCTCTGCAGATGTTAAGGCTGCCATCAGCAAGGCCGGTCATTGTTCACTTGAAGACTTTGCCGCACTACTTTCCCCTGCTGCTGAGCCTTTTCTAGAAGAAATGGCGGTTCAAGCAAATAGACTGACGAGAAAACGTTTCGGGAAAACTATTCAGATGTTTGTCCCGATGTATCTTTCCAATGAATGCCAAAATATTTGTACCTACTGCGGCTTTAGCCTAGGAAACAAAATTCCAAGACTAACCCTGAGCAAAGCACAGTTTCTAAAAGAAATTGAAGCCGTAAAAAAATGGGGCTTTGAGCATATACTTTTAGTCACTGGCGAGTCTCACTTAGTAGGGATGGACTATTTCCTGGAAATGATACCGATTGCTAGGGAGCATTTTGCTCATGTCAGTATCGAGGTTCAGCCGCTAGAGGAAGAGGATTACCTCAAACTTCATCAAGCTGGAGTTGAGTCGGTTTTAGTCTATCAGGAAACCTACAACGAAGAATCCTACGCCCAACATCACACAAAGGGTAAGAAGTCTAAGTTCTACAATCGTCTTGAGACTCCAGAAAAAATTGCTAGGGCTGGAATCAATAAAATCGGCTTAGGCTCTCTACTAGGACTTGCCGACTGGCGAGTAGATGCTTGGTTTGCAGGTCTTCATCTTGTTTATATGCGAGAAAAATACTGGAGAAGCCGCTACTCACTAGCCTTTCCTCGCTTGCAACCAGCTGAGGGAATAGTAGACCCTGCGGTGGTCACAACTGAGAGAAACCTAGCTCAGATTATTTGTGCTTACCGACTATTGGACGAAACTGTAGACCTTTCTCTTTCCACGCGAGAAAGTAAAAGATTTAGAGACCACGCTATTCAACTCGGGGTAACTACAATGAGTGCTGGGTCGAGAACTGACCCTGGTGGGTATCAAACTAGCAAGACAGAGCTTGAGCAGTTTGAAATATCAGATGAACGAACTCCTGCTGAAGTAGCAAAGATGCTAACTTGCGCAGGGCTTGAACCAGTATGGAAAGACTGGGATCAGGTTATTTCGGGATAACGATTTGATGTCAGACTCCAACCAAGAATATCTAAACTGGTTCAAGCGACAAGCTATTCTTCCTGAAATTGGTCAAAACGGTCAGCTTAAACTGAAACAATCAAAAGTGATAATCGTAGGAGCTGGTGGACTAGGCTGTCCAGTGTCTTTATATCTAAGTGCTGCAGGCGTTGGAAATATTACTATTGTTGACGGTGATAGAGTAGAGAAAAGCAATCTTCATCGACAGGTTCTATTTAGCCCAGAAGATATTGGAGAGTTCAAGGCTGAGACTGCAGTTAAAAAACTACAAAAACAAAGTCCTTGGACTACTCTTAAGTTCAAAAACGAGTTCATTACTGTAGAAAATATAAATACTCTCAAAGACTATGATTTGGCAATTGATGGCTCAGATAACTTTGCTACTAAGTATTTGTTAAACGACGCCTCTCATCAGTTTGGCATTCCCTATCTTTCTTGCTCAATTGATAAATTTAAAGTTCAACTAGGACTTTTTAATACTAAAAAAGGAGCTACTTACAGATGCCTCTTTCCCGAGCCACCTGCTGCAGCTGGAAACTGCGCTGAAAACGGAGTTCTCGGACCTGCCGTGGGAGTAGCTGGTAGCTACCAAGCGCTTGAAGCTCTAAAACATCTCTCCGGTATAAACACAGACTCCGGTGATCTTGTAACTATTGATTTGTTAAAAAACACGAGTCAACAGCTTAGTCTTCCTGCAAGTAAGAGCGGATTAAAAGAAAGTTATTTAAGAGCACAAGACTACTACAATCAACTTGGTGGAGTTTGCTCAGTTGGCTTGGTTCAATCTCTGAGTTTAGAAGAGTTAAAAGAAAAACAAGCCGCTGGTCAGAGTTTCACCCTAGTAGATGTTCGAAGTAAGGAAGAACATAATCAGTTTAATATAGGTGGTGCGCTTATTCCCCACCAACAACTACTAGAGAATCCTGAGCTATTACCAAGCACTCGTCCCCTTGTGCTTTATTGCCAAACAGGTAGACGGAGCACCCTAGCCGCCCTTGCACTCGATCAAACCGAAGAAGTCTACTCCTTATCTCTAGATTGAGCGTCTCATAAATGACTGTTTTAACTTAAGTGTTTTATCTTTCAGCAGATTTTATCCTTATAGATTTAATGTTATTATCAAGGGAAATCTTTCCTTATCTTCTCCAGACTAGGATTAATTAGGAGTAGTTCTAACCTAAGGGGTCATACTGAGCGTAAACCTGAGTATGACCACGATATAGAGGTTTTAGTGGTTTAAACACGGCACAGCCCTGTGCTGCATTCTCAAAACCAACCAGAGAGGATACCAGAAATGGATTCCAAAAATTTAGTTGTAGCGAATTTCAAAGCAAACTTGCTTCAAGAGGAAGTACGTGAATTTATCCAAAAGTTACGAAACATAGTAGAACTCAAAGAGACTGTAGATGTGGGCATTGCGCCAGCTCTTACGTCACTGGAAACTTTACGTAAAGAGCTTGAAGATACCGTGATTGGAGTAGGAGCACAAAACTGTCATTGGGAAGACAGCTGTGCTTACACCGGAGAAGTTTCCGCCCGGATGCTCAAAGACGCTGGTGCAGAGTTTGTCATTCTGGGTCACTCCGAACGAAGGACCCTTAGCATGGAGTGCGATGATGATATTTTTCTCAAAGTGAAATCCGTTCTCGGTGAGGGACTGCAAACTATTCTTTGTTTAGGTGAAAGCCTTGAAGAATACAATGCAGGTCAAACTGAGCAAGTAATTCAGAACCAGCTCGAAGCTTGTCTACCCAAAGACACCCCAATACTCTTAAGGCTGATAATTGCCTATGAGCCAGTATGGGCGATTGGTTCTGGTAAGATCCCGACACCAGAGGAAATCCAGAAGATTCATAAGTGGATCAGAAAGACTCTGAGGCAGATCTACAAAAATCATGATCACCTAGATCTGATTCCTATTTTGTACGGCGGATCTGTTAAACCGGACAATATTGAAGAGCTAATGGCTCTGAAATATGTCGATGGAGTTTTAGTGGGGGGAGCTAGCCTGAAAGCTGACAGTTTCGGCAAGATAATTGAAGGAGCCCAGAAAGCAGTCGCCAAAAAGTCTAAGGCTTAACGAGGTTTTTCCATCGTGAGAAAAGGGGATAGCAATAGTGCATCCCCTAAGTAGTTTTTATTATCGTGGTCAATTATTTTATTCCCATCCAAGTGGGCTTCTATATGAACTAAACTTTTTGTTTAGTATTCCCGTTTTCCATCAATATAGCTGTTCTTCCGAACATCAATCCCCAACTATACACTCAGTTCTTTCACAAAAGAATAGGGGCATATCGTGCAACAAAGGTTCATCGAACCTGTTTGACTATTGGATTGGATCTGACTTTTGCCTCAACAGCCGGTGCAAAGTTCAGATCCACCACCCAAAGGAAAATAAAATGTTTTTAACTCTAGCCAATGGCACTCCCATTAAAGTTCCCGGAAATTGGAATGAACTTCCCTCAGACTTGAAACTTCGCTTGAGACAAGCTGAAGGTCGAGAAATGCAGCTAATGACGACTGAAGATCTCGCAAGTGTATCAATGACAAAATTAGCTGATGGTCAGACAGTTCCAATTCCTAGCCTTTCTCACCTGTCGAACTTTGATTCAAAAATCGTATCGGGCTTAATTGTAGGTTTAGAAGCTTTACTCCAGTCCACTACCCTCGCCCACGTTCAAGTTCTAAAAGACAAGGGATCACCGAGAATCACAATGGATTTAATGTGGAGTAGAGTAGATCTCTTCTTTAGCAGACCAGAAGCTGGTGATAACGGTGAGAAGCTTATCTTCAGAAAACCTGTTCGCATTCTGGATCTAAATCCAAATGAAAGTCTCCCACAAGATAGCAATGTTCATTACTGGGGTCCTTACCAACATTTAGTTTTTCTGTCTGGCAGAAGAGGTTATGGTGAGGTTTTTCAATTTGCTTCAAAATCTCTAGAGAGAATACTAAAATAGGAAGCTAAGGTTTTTAGAAAATTGGTAGTCATGTAGATAATGTCATGACTACCAATTTTAGCACGATAACCCCACTTCCCTAATTTTTATGATAATATCGAACAATGTCAGTAAGAATTCCAAATGGCCTCTCTGGGCAGATAATTGAACTTCTAGGAAAGAAGCCTTTTCTGACGGCCGCTCAGATCAATTCTATTCTCAGTAAGCCTGGAGGCACTCCCTATTCAGAGCAAGCAGTTTTCAAAGAGCTTAAGAAACTTCAACAGAGCTCAATTGTTGCTAAATCTAATTCCAAGTATTGGCTCAATTTAAGTTGGGTCTCCAGTCTAGTTTCTCTTGGTGAGACAATTGAAGAGAATTACTACAGTTTAAAAACGTTAAAACAGTTTCTTCCTGAAGAGGGTGAACAGTATGGCTGGGAATTCTCCAACCTTCTTAGCTTGAGAAATTTTTGGGGCCACATGGTAATAGTCATGCTCAATAGCGCCAAAACTAATACTCTATATAGCTGGAACCCTCATCCTTGGTACTATCACCTCAACCCTGATGGGCAAAAACAGGTTTGGTCTGCCATTGAGAAGACCAATGCTCAGGTTTTTAGATTCATTGGAGGAAGTAGTCCCTTAGATTTGGATGTTAAGAAGAACTGGAGTAAGAATGTAAGCTATTCTTTTGGAAAATCTACTTTTTCAAAAAAACAATCGCTTTACTTTAGCTGCATAGATAACTACTTGCTCGAAATCAACTTAAGTCCTTCGCTAACACGTAGAATAGAAAAGTATTACAGCAACACTGGTTCTAAACAAAATAATTATTCTGAGTTCATTGAACTACTAGCCACTAAAACAAGAATAAAGGTTAAGCTGCAAAACGAACCCAGCAAATGTCAGCGCTTAAAAAAAGAATTTGAAAAACATTTAGGCTAAGCCCACTACCTTATGGACCTGCAAACAAAGAGACCAAAGCGGGTTCTCTAGACAATACTTTACTACAGCCTGAAGATGATAATCATTTTTCACCTCGTCTCCTGAATCAAGAGGCATCAAATAGAAGTGTTTAAAATCTAGCTCTGAAACACTTTTCGGCTTTACTTCATGCGGAAAAACCAACTTCAGCTCATCGCCTGACTTTACCAAAAGCTCAGATGATGGTTTGGGGCTAATAGTTACCCAATCAAGATTAGCCGGAAGCTCCACTGTTCCATTACTTTCGACAGCAACTTCAAAGCCTTTGCTCTGCAACTCTAAAACAAGTGTCTCATCCAATTGCAAACCTGGCTCGCCACCCGTACAAACCACATAGGCACCTCCGCCACCAGGCCAGAGCCCGAACACTTTATCGGCAAGATCTTTAGCAGAGGAGAACTTGCCGCCATTCTCACCATCAGTTCCTATAAAATCAGTATCACAGAAATAACAAGCGGCAGACTCTCGATCCTCTTCTTTACCGGACCAAAGGTTACAACCAGCAAATCGCAAAAAAACAGCAGGCCGACCAGCACGAGCCCCTTCCCCTTGCAAGGTATAATAGATTTCTTTTACTTGGTAAGACATAGGGCTCTTCTCTTAGTTTCCTAAAATGCCTCGATAAGAACCCTCTGAATCATTAGCACTATCTAGGTGCGCCAAAGGAGAAATGAGTGACTACAGCATCATCTCCGTCCTCTCCATCAAGAGGATAACCGAACTCTATTCTGATTGGAGCAATCGGTGAACGCCAACGAATTCCCCAACCTACAGATTGACGTAGACCATCAAAATCAATGCTTTCCTCATCATCAAAAGCATTTCCGATGTCGTAGAACAACAGAAGATTAACTCCACTTTCTGAAAGTAAGGGGAAAATCAATTCAAAGTTAGAGACCAATTGCTTGTTACCACCAAACTCGTTTCCTTCCTCATTTCTTGGTCCGAGCTCTCTAGCTTCAAATCCCCTAACTGAATTAATTCCTCCAGGGAAAAAGCGACGAAATAATGGAAAGTTATCATCTCCCTCATAGTTCTCTCCCCATCCAAAGTTAACTCGATGAGAAAATACAAAAGAGCCAAAAGAAGCTTCATAAAACGGGTAGTAAAAAGTGTTTGATGCTGTTCCCAACCAAAATCGCTCTTCAAGCCCTAGTCCGGCAACTTCTAAACTTATACTTTGCCGCGAACCTTTCGTAGGAGAGAGCGGGTTATCAATCGTATTTCTTACTAATCGAGGAGTCAGACTAGAGCTAGTGGTTCTTCCTTCCTCTTCCATGATTAAGAGAGGTGCATCTTCATCAACATCATCAATTTTTATCCTAAGCGCCTCGTACTTAAGTGAGAATCTAATATCCTCCAAATACTCAGACCCCAAGAACCAAAGAGGATAGCCAACTGTGATAGAACCACCCGCTTGGCTTCGATCAAAGTCATCGAATTCTCTTTGCACGGCTAGCAAATCGATGCCGCCAGACCACCAAGTGTCACGAATCCTCGGGTTATTGAAGGAAAGCACATAGTTCTCTCTGTTCGTCCCTGTATTGATGTCCACACTAAGTGAATTACCTGATCCAAAAAGGTTGTTCTCAGTCACCCGGGTTGAAAAAAGAACTCCATCACCTGAGCTTACCCCTGCTCCGATACTGAAAGTCCCAGTCTGGCCCTCTCTTACCCGAACATCTAGATCAACCTCATCTGCTCGACTAGTTGGAGAAGGAGTAATGCTGACCTCTTCGAAGTAGCCAAGACGTTGTAAAAGAGCCTGACTACGTTCAATTTTTGAACTAGAAAAGTCTGCTCTCTCATCGACCCGTAAGGACCTTCTAATTACATTATCTTTGGTCTTATCATTACCAAAAAAGTTAATCCGGTTAATTTGAACCTTATCCCCTTTGTCGACTATATATTTTACGTCAACTGTTCTTTCCTGAGGATTAACATTTGTTACTGGTTCTACGTTAGCAAAAGCATAACCCACATCAGTAAACTTGCCAGTAATTGTAAAAGTATCTTTCCTGAGCAGGTCAACATTAAAAGTCTCGCCATTCTTAACCTCGGTTTCCTCAAGAGTTTCTTGAAGGCTGCCGTTCACCAAGTCTCCGGAAACCTCTACCTTGCCGAAATCAAAAAGTGGGCCTTCTATAATTTTAAAAGCAACTGCAACACCCTCCTCAAGCTCTCTAATCTCCGGGTCCGCTACCCTGACTCCGGCATAACCGTTTTCAAGATAGAATCTGGATAAGCTTCTTCGGTCCTGCTCTATTAGCTGTTCTGAGGCTACGCCACTGCCAG
>CALIEE010000329.1 GCA_938022485.1 uncultured bacterium
TATTTGATTTAGAGCTTTGGGGTGGGAGTTTGCATTAAGAATTGGTTAGTGATTGCAGGTACTTAGGAGCTAAAGAGCGATAAAGTCATATTCTGCAGTTTTTGACTAATTCATTGATTGATTGTAAACAGGCCTCGGGCAATCTGTGGAGTATTCATTCAACAGCCGATGGCCCCTAAGTTTAATTGTTTAATCAATTAGGCCTTTCAATGGCCTATCAGCGTTTAGATCACCTAATTATGAAGATTCAAGCTATAGTTCTGGCTGCAGGTATGGGAACCAGAATGAAATCCTACCTGCCAAAAGTTCTACATAGAGTTTGTGGGCAATCGCTTGTTGAAAGAACGATTCGAGCCCTTAAAGAATCCGGCGTTGCTAAGACTACGGTCGTGGTTGGTTCTGGGCGTGAGCAGGTGGAACTGGAATTGAGCAGGATTGGAATCGGCGGAGTGGACACGGCTGTTCAGGAATCCCAAAATGGAACAGGCGATGCAGCTAAGTCTGCCCTTCCGAACCTTACCGAGGAGACAGCTGTAATTCTTCCAGGTGACATCCCTCTTCTTTCTGCCGACGTTTTAAAAACAGCAATAGCTTCGATTAAGACCGAGGTGCCACTTTTGTTTGTTAGCTTTAAAGCTGAAAACCCTAAGGGCTTTGGAAGAGTTATTCGAGATAATAATGGCTCAGTGGTGGCAATCTGCGAGGAAAAAGATTGTAACGATGAGCAGCGAAAAATCGATGAGGTGAACGCAGGAATTTATTTTTGCTCGAAAAGCTTTCTTGAAGAGTCGCTTAGCTCGCTGAATACGGATAATGCCCAAGGAGAGTATTATCTCACTGACATAGTCAGTTATGCCTGTGAAAAAGGTCTAGCTGTTGAGGCTATTTGTGTAGAACCAGCCATTGCTCTTCAGGGGGCTAACTCTAGAAAAGACCTTAGTGCGTTAGAAATAGTAAGGCGTAGCCAGATAGCTGAAATGCTGATGGATAATGGGGTGACGCTCGAAGATCCTTCGCAGACTTATGTAGATGAAGGTGTAAAAGTAGGTAAGGACAGTTGGCTTGGTGCTGGAACTAGACTTAAAGGTAGTACCATTTTAGCGGATAATGTGGTGGTTGAGGGGAATTCAATTATAGAAAATTGCACAATTGGCTCCGGTAGCCACATCAAAATTTCATCAAGTCTTGAAGATTCTGAAGTTGGAGAGAACACGGCTATTGGTCCCTGTGCTCACTTGAGGCCAGGAAGCAAAATCGGCAACAACTGTAAGGTTGGAAACTTTGTGGAAACTAAAAAGTCAGTTTTGCATGATGGTGTAAAAGCTGGACATCTTAGTTATCTTGGAGATGCTGAAATTTTTCCTGAGGCTAACATAGGTGCTGGGACAATAACTTGTAACTATGATGGAACGAATAAACATAAGACTCAGATTGGAAAGAAAGCGTTTATCGGCAGCAATACCTGTTTGGTTGCTCCAGTTGAAGTTGGAGACAAGGCCTATATAGGTGCTGGTTCTACCATTACTAAGAAAGTACCTGATCGTGCTCTAGGTTTAGGAAGGTCTAGGCAGACGAACAAGGAAGGTTGGAACAAGGATTAGAGTTTTAAATCTGTATTACTAAAAGAATAAGGAAACCTGAAAAGTGTGTGGAATAGTTGGATACCTAGGACCTAAAAAAGCAGTTCCTATTTTAGTGAGTGGCCTCGAGAAACTTGAGTATAGAGGTTACGACTCTTCAGGAGTTGCTACTATTGGCACTGGAAGTTTTGAAGTTTTTCGAAGTGAGGGAAAACTTGAAAACCTGAAGTCGATTCTTCGTGAAAACCAAAAGTTAAATGGTGCCGTCATTGAAGATGCCGGTGAGACTACTATTGGTATTGGGCACACTCGTTGGGCCACTCATGGTAAGCCTTCTGAGACAAATGCTCACCCACATGTCGCTGGGGACATTTGTGTTGTTCATAACGGTATTATCGAAAATTTCAGTACCCTTCGGGAAAAACTAGAGAAGGAAGGCTGCTCAATAGTCTCAGAGACTGACTCTGAAATTGCAGCTCACCTAATCAACGCTCACCTGCAAGAAAAAGGAGATCTTTTTCAAGCTGTTAAAGGAGCTATTGCTGAGCTTGAAGGTAGCTACGCTCTGGTGGTTATGTCTTTGAAAGATCCCAATAAGTTGATTGTAGCTAAGAACGCCACGCCTGTGATTTTAGGAGTTTCTGAAGGTGAAGCTTATGTCGCGAGTGATATTCCAGCGATTCTGGATTACACACGTAAAGTGATAATCCTCGAAGATGGAGACCTTGCTGAAGTTACTTTGGATGAGATTAAAGTTGAATTCAACGGTGCTGAGACGAAAAGAGAAGTTACTAATATTTCTTGGGATCCAATCACGGCCGAAAAAGGTGGTTTTAAGCATTTCATGCTCAAAGAAATATATGAGCAGCCGCAGACAGTAGCTGAGACTTTTAGAGGTCGAATTGACAAACATACAGGGAAAGTCACCTTGGATGAAGTCAACCTTACCGATGCAGACTTTAAGAAAATAAACCGAATTTCAGCTGTGGCTTGTGGAACCGCTTGGCATGCAGCCTTGGTAATGAAGTTCTATATTGAGAAGTATGCAGGCATTCCTGTGGAAGTGGATTATGGTTCAGAATATCGCTACCGACCACAACTAGGTGACGACAACACTTTGTTTATTGC
This sequence comes from uncultured bacterium, assembly GCA_938022485.1. Classification (GTDB taxonomy): domain Bacteria; phylum Bdellovibrionota_C; class UBA2361; order SZUA-149; family CALKYB01; genus CALKYB01. Next base: position 2,709 of record CALIEE010000329.1, read on the forward strand.
GGTTAGCCAATCGGGTGAAACAGCTGATACTCTAGGTTCCTTAAACCTGGCCAACGAAACTGGATGTAAAACGCTAGCTATTTGCAATGTGGTTTCATCTTCGATCGCTAGAAAGGCTGGAAATGTTTTATATACCCATGCTGGTCCTGAAATCAGTGTTGCTTCAACTAAGGCATTTACTGCGCAAGTAACAGCTGCTTTCGTTTTAGCTCTTAGAATGGGTCAGGCTAGAGGAACTCTTAGTGAAGCTGAGTCTAAACAAGCTATTGAAGAATTAGTTCACCTACCAGCTCATATAACTAAAGCTATTGAGTTTGATAAGCAGCTTGAAAAAATTGGTAGAAAATACGGCAAAGCCGAACATTTTATGTTCCTTGGCCGAGGTTCTCTTTACCCAATCGCTCTTGAAGGTGCATTGAAGTTGAAGGAGATTAGTTATCTTCATGCTGAGGGCTACCCAGCTGGTGAGATGAAACATGGCCCTATCTCTT
>CALIEE010000330.1 GCA_938022485.1 uncultured bacterium
TGGAATACAAGCAATTAATGTTGCAGTTCATGACACTCCCAGTAAGGTGCACCTTCATCAAAAAGCCTTACTTGCCCAGTATCAGACTTTAGCTAGAGCAGAGATTACAGCCCATTTGCTCCAAAAAGGGTCTCAACTTAAAGCTCAGGGTCTATCTAATGCAGTGGACCAAATTACAGACGCAGATGATCGTCTGGAGGGTGTAGTTGATACATTTGTGGCTGAGGCTAATGCCGTATTAGCCAATTTAGAAGGACAAATAGAGGGCATAGCAGGACAGATCTTAGAAGTGCAAGAGCTGTTAGACATCAGCACTTTAGGTGATCAAGATGATTCTTCAAACAGCCAAGCGGCTGATTCTGGTTCTGATCAAAGTGCTCCTGGGGATATTGCCAGTGGAGGGGTTGCTTCAAATGATGACTCTCAAACTGCAGGAGCATCTGATCAGCCAGCTGAAAATGGTGGCTCGGCTTTGCAAGAACTTGGGGATTTGAGCAATAACCCAGAGTTTCAAAATATTGTTTCCAACCTTCAGCAGGTGCAGGAAAATTTCACAAATATAGAATCACAGGAGGACTTTCAAGATGCTCGGGAAGCCGTTTCTGATTTACAATCGGCGGTTAGTGCTTTGGAACAGGCGGATAGTGCTGTTCAATCGATTGAAAATTTTTCTAACGGTGAGCTTTTTGAAGTAACTGAGATCTTAGGCAATGTCAGCGGTGACTTAAGTGCTTTTAGTGATGATCTTACTCAACTACAGAATGTTTTAGATACGCTTGATACTGGAGCCATCGGTCAAATTGCAAATCAAATAAGTGCTGTAGGAAGCGTTATTCCGCCAGTAATTCAGGATTTTGTACCTGTTTTTGGGAATCTCTCGGGGATTGCCGGCCAAGTCGGAGCCATTGATGGTTACGTAGGACAGATCTCCGAGATGGTTGACCGCTTTAGTGGTGCTGCACAGAACTTTACAGGGATGTTTGATCAGCTTGCCCAAGCTCAGCAGATCGCTGGAAACTTCACAGAGTTTTACAATCAATATCTTGCTGGAGCTTCAGGTTTCGCCCAGGAGTTTGGTGGAACAGCCGTTGCTGAGGTGAGCGGAGCGTTAGATTTTCTGGAAAATTTTGGTGACAACTTAAATTTAGATGGTCTTGAAGCGCTCGAGAATTTGGAGATCCCTGGGGTAGCTTCGGTGATCTCTGACCTAGGGCAATTTCAAAGTCAGGTCAATGGCTTTCGAGACCGCTTAGAATCTTTTGATAATGTGGACCAAGTTTTTGCTGAACTTGGATTCGATACTAACTTTGACATAGAATTTGAACAGATCTTGGATGTTTCTGATCGACTTGACGGCCTTAGAGAGGGTATTTCTGATTTAAGCTTCAGCGACCTTAGGGGAGGAGAAGAGCTAGACTCTGTTCGTGCTCAAATTTCCCAATTGGATGCTCAACTCGAGTCGATGGGAATCAATCTCGATGGAGACGATGAACTCTCTGAATTAAGAAGAGAGATTCAAGAAGCTGAGCAAACGGCTGAGCAACTGGCAATTCAACAAGGAGCTTTTTTCAGGTCTACAGAGCCTGCAATAGTGACGGTGTCTTTTCGTGAGACTACTGAAAACGGCTACAATCCTAATTTGAATATTGACCCAGATAATTCGCTTTATGCTCAAGACAATGATGGCGAGGTCACAGAAGAGGATTTAAGAGATCAGCTAAATGATGTTCGAGATAGAGCGACTGCCGCTTCTTCATCAATTAGGGATAGAGCTGATACCTTTTTAACCAACTTGGGAGAGACTATTCGTTTTGATGAGCTTAGAGAAGCTTTTCAACGGGCCGAACGTATTCAACAAGAAATCGACCAGATATTTGCTCAGGTTGAAGCTTTGGGAGGTGTGGATGAGGTTGTGGCTCAACTTCAAAGAGCAGTGGAGAATGTCCCTATTCATATTCAACAAGAGCTTCAAACTATTGAGGCTCAGATTAGAAATTTAGTTGACCGTGTTGGCAATGCCTTGTCTTTCTTTTCCATTATCGAGAAGAGTTTAATTTCGCTACCTTACTATGGCAGTACCCATAGTAGCGGTTTTACAGTTCCTGATCTCACTCAACGCCAAGAGGCTCATATATATACCTCGCCACTGCAGTGGTGGTTGCAGGGCGGCGAACCTGGCCCTTTTCTAAATCCTGATATCAGACCCAAGGGAGACGAAGCGGTTACAACTATGCTGAATGTCAAGATTCCTCTACCCTTTGGAGGCAGTCTTTGCTTACCTATTGGTGGTTTCTTTACTTTCAACGGATTTTTAAAAGGTAACCCAGACGGTTGTTTTCAAGACATGCTTGATGGTCCGACTGAGACAATTAAGGCATGGACTGAGCAAGTATTTCCAATCAATTATGCCGGGCACTGGATGAGACCGGAGCGCTCTAAAGATGTCAACGAGAGTTTTTATGACGTAACGCTTCAGTCTTTTGATTTAGATATGATGTCTAAGGTTACTGGTTGTGATGAAGATGCTGAAATTGACGACTTGCACCCCCACCAAACTAAGTCTTGTCAATCCTATCGGGTGGCTGTTTCCCAGGAATTGGGAGATCAACGCTATTCAGAGCTGACTAATGCACCGATGTGTATTCGACCACTCGAAGACCTGCCTGTACCAGGTGGGGAATATGGAAATAGCTCACTCTCTAATCTTATAAATAATGTTTTTTGTGGACCTGGTAGCACAGCAGAAAACCCAGAAGAGATTAATCCTTACGAGAGAGTTTGTTATTACGGGGGTGAGGATCTTTACCCTCTGACAGGTACTTTGCTTAATACTCAGAACCCTATGGTGGCAGCGGCATACCTTGCTAGAAGAGCTATAGAGTTGGCGGGTCATTACAATCATCAACATAGTAACCAGATACCAGGAGAGGGAATACCGAGTTCTATTGACCCTGTGAGTGGAACTACTCCCGATATTTTAAATTTTGATCTATCTCAGATTTTTCCGACCTTCATTGGTGATAATGATGAGCCAGAGGGTCCATATGACCCAAATCACTGTACCGATGAAAACCATATCAATAAGTTTACTAAGCTTAGGAGTATCGTCAGTCACCGAATGAAAGAAGTGGATAAGTTTCAGTTTTTGAATCCAGTGGGTACGGGAGCTGCTGAGGGTAAATGTTTTAGAATGAGTGATGTTGACGAGGATAATCGAGAATTATTTCCGCCTGGGATGCTTGATCCTAAACATGAGGGAAGTATCCGTCTTCTTTATTGGAATAAAAGAAAAGCCTGCGCCTGCGAACTTCGAGGCTGGGAAAGCTCTCAGGAGCAGTCTAATGGACTTGATGTCTTAGGTGCTGTTCCTTGGCAGGTTCCAGCCTGTCTTCTTAGTGGAGCTGAAGACTGTGGTGCGGGATGGGGTTGTATGAACTATCCAAGAACACCAATGGACGAAGGTAGGGGTAACTTGGAGTATGATACTATAGAGGGTTCAGATAGTTTTCTCGATGAGTTTCGGGCCTCAATACCTTTTCTTTGCGCTTGGCCATTCGTTGGGACTGGTTGGTGTGATAACTTGATTGGTAGGCCATGGATTGAATTTGACGCTATTACTATACTTGGAGGTCGCGAGCCTTGCAATGGGGACCCCATAGGGGGATTGCCTGGTCTGCCCATTAACCTTTGTGCGATTAACGATGCTGTTAGTTAGATTACTCAAAATAGTTTTGCTTCTATCGTTAGCCTGGACATTGTTTTGCCCGGGTATAGCTGTGGGGCAGGCACTTTCCACCGAGCAGGATTGTCGAAACCTTGGATTTAGGGGAGAGAGAAAGATTACTCCAGGGCTTTTACCCTCGATGGTCATACGTTCAATGGACCCAAGGGTTCAGTGTGGAATGTTGTTCGGTAAGGAGGATCGGTCAGGCAAATTTAAGTTTGATCCTGAGAATGACCCAAAGGCTAAAAGTTTCTTGGACAAGACTATTAAGAAGGCAAAAGAAAGAGAAGCTGCCAGTGCTCAGGCGATGAAAGACTATGCCAAGCAAAGGGAGAAAAATATTGAGAAGGAGCGCAATAGAAAAGATCCTGCAAAGTACCTGGTATCTTTAATTATTGACTCTGACATTGATCAGGGAATTTTCCGCTCGAAGCTTGAGGAGTTAAAGCGTTTTGGAGAGAAGCAGGTTGTCTCTGTCGGAGCGGTGATAGTTCTGGGTATGGAGCAGCGGATATTAGAAAATGTGGATAGGGTTCTTACAGATCTCTATTCTGATAAGCCAGTTTCAAAAAATTCAAAACCGCCAAATTCAATAGATTTTTCTTCGTTTAAACCTCCTTCTCAGCAAAGTTTACTTAATTCATCGATGACAGATGTCGAAAAGATAATTGTTTCTTTGCGTTTGAGGAGAAAGGGTAGTGCTAATGTTCGAAGCATGGCCAAAGAAATGAATATAGACCGCCTTCCCGTTTGGATTTTTTATAGTCGGGATGAACAGATTGTATTTGATGGAAAACAAGAGCTGACTGGTTTGATCGATAATTTTGGTGAGCTGAACTATGAGAAACAACTCAAGAGTAAAAGCCCGTCGGCCCAAGTCTTGAAGAAAGCCAGTGGTAGGGATTTTGTTTATATCGAAGATAGAATTAATCCAAGACCGGCCAGCCTTTCGCCAGACTTGAGAATTCCCAGCAGAACAAAAGGTGGAAACAAGGAAGGCCTTAAAAGATTCTAACCTTAGGTTTTCGAGTAGTCGTAGAAACCTTTACCCGTTTTCTTTCCCAGCCAGCCAGCCTCTACGTATTTTATAAGTAAGGGGCAAGGGCGATATTTATCATCACCCAGCTCGCTCTGTAGAGTGTTGCAAATATAGAGCAAGGTATCTAAACCAACAAAATCGGCCAGTGTTAATGGGCCCATAGGTTGATTGGTTCCTAGGACCATTGCTTTGTCGATGTCTTCTACCGAGCCAATGCCTTCCATTAAAGCAAAAATGGCTTCGTTGATCATCGGAACTAAGATTCTGTTTACAATAAATCCAGGATAATCTCTGGCAGCTCTCACAGGAGTTTTGCCAATACTTTCACAAATTTCTTTCGAAGTTTGATAGGTCTGCTCAGAGGTTTGTAGCCCACAGATTACTTCCACCAATTTCATTACAGGAACAGGATTCATAAAATGAAGGCCAATTACTTGCTCTGGACGAGTG
>CALIEE010000331.1 GCA_938022485.1 uncultured bacterium
GTTGCCGATGCCTGCAAAGTTATTGAGGAAATTGAGCTAGCTAACCTAGTTAGCTCGGCCGAGCTAAAGAGAATAGTTCAGTCAGTTAGCGCTGGTGAGAGAAGAGTTTACAATGCCAAGCGTGAGTTAGTTGAAGCTAACCTACGTCTCGTCGTTTCCTTAGCCAAAAAATACACTAACAGGGGTTTGCAATTCCTCGACCTTATTCAGGAAGGTAATATTGGCTTAATGAAAGCAGTTGATAAGTTTGAGTATCAACGAGGATATAAGTTTTCTACTTATGCTACTTGGTGGATTCGCCAGGCGATTACTAGAGCAATTGCTGACCAGGCCAGGACTATCCGTATTCCTGTGCATATGATCGAAACCATCAATAAGCTGGTTCGGGTTACTCGTTACTTGGTTCAGGAACTTGGCCGTGAGCCTTCTCCGGAAGAAATCGCGGAGAGAATGGATATCTCGGTAGATAAGGTTAGAAAAGTTTTAAAAATTGCCAAAGAACCTATTTCTCTGGAAACTCCAATTGGAGAGGATGCGGATAGCCAGCTAGGTGATTTTATTGAAGATAAGCGAGTCGTTTCACCTTCCGATGCGGTAGAGAACATTAACCTTCAAGAGCAAACTAAACAGGTTCTGGGGACTCTAACTCCTAGAGAAGAGAAAGTTTTGCGCATGAGATTTGGTATTGGCGAGAGAAGTGATCACACCCTAGAAGAGGTTGGTCAAAACTTCGATGTTACCAGAGAGAGAATTCGGCAAATTGAGGCCAAGGCCTTAAGAAAGCTTCGACATCCGAGCAGGCTTAAAAAGCTTAAGAATTTTGTAGATAAGCAGTAGTTGTCGATAAAATTACTAATTTTTGACCGAGTCTTGTGTTTGGAAGCCAGGTTCCTTGCCTAATTTGACTAGCTTTATTGACCTGAATTTATTGGCAAGGTAGTTTGCGGCTCGTTACGGCCCCATAGCTCAGTTGGTTAGAGCGCCCGGCTCATAACCGGTAGGTCCATGGTTCAAGTCCATGTGGGGCCACCAGATTGATCATCAATGTTGGTATTAAAAAAGAATGAGGCAAAAAGTTGAGTAAACAATTGACTGATACCTTAATAAAGCTTTCCAAAGCAGATAGAGAGATGAACGAGATTGTTTCTGAGAGGGATCAAATACTCGAGAGTAGAGATCACTTACAGAAAGCTGTCGATAAGTGTCAAAACGAACTTGAAGGATGTCAGGTTAGATTAGACGCTAGACATGTTCAGCAAGAGGAAGAAAGCATTCGTCTTAAGACTGAGGAGATGAGGTTAGTTGAGCAGCGAAAGCAACTAACCACTCTCGGTAGTAAATCTGCTAAGCTTGTGGAACGTCAGATTGAACTGGCTAGTCAGACATTACAGCAGATGGAAGAGAAAGCAGTTAAAGCTATTGAGGAAGTTGAGGTTCTTGAGAATGAGCGAGATGGCCTACGAGATAATCTCGAGGAACTGAACACTAGGCTTAAGGGCGAAGAAGAAGCTAATGGCGAAAGGCTTGATGCAATCGAGAAAGAGATTGAAAAGCTTGATAAAGAAAGAGGCGGAGCTCTAGGTAAACTAGATGACCGTCTTAAAAAGCTTTATTCAAGAGTGCATGTCAGATACCCGGAAAGTGCGATTGCGATTGCGCAGAAAGGTAGTTGTCGGTCTTGTTACCGTTCTCTTCCTAGCCAACTCTATAATCAGTTGATGTCTGGTTCTATGTCTATTCAATGCCCGGACTGTAATAGGCTACTTGTTTACGTAGCTGAGGACACAGCTGCCGGCTAAGAGTTTGAATAACCCCAGATCCCGTTCCGGGGAATTATACGCTAGAGCAAAAAAAGTAATTCCCGGTGGGGTCAATAGTCCTGTGCGCGCTTTTAAAAGTGTGGACGGAGATCCTGTCTTTATTGAGAAGGCTAGCGGTCCCTGGCTTTGGGATGTGGATGGCAATCGTTACCTAGACTTTATTGGGTCTTGGGGACCAATGATCTTAGGTCACTCAGCTAGTTTTCCGGTGGAAGGAGTTCGAGAGGCGGCTTTGGGTGGCACTAGCTTTGGCGCGCCCTGTGAGTTGGAAGTACGACTTGCCGAGGAACTAGTCTCACTTATTCCATGCATAGATCAGGTCAGAATGGTTAGTTCTGGAACTGAGGCAACGATGAGTGCAATTCGACTTGCGAGAGCCTGGTCGGAAAAGAAAGTAATAGTCAAATGTGATGGTTGCTATCACGGACACTCTGACAGTCTCTTGGTGAAGGCTGGAAGTGGGGTTGCGACCTACGGCATTGCTGGTAGTCCAGGGGTTTGTGATGAATTAGCTCGGCTAACAGTTAGTATCCCATATAATAATGCTGGGGCTTTGAAGGCAGTTATTTCAGAACTTGGGGCAGAACAGGTGGCAGCTTTTATTGTAGAACCAGTTCCAGGAAATATGGGACTGGTGTTGCCTGAGGAAGGGTACCTAGAAGAAATTAGAACCGTCTGTTCAGAAAATGACATAGTTCTAATTTTCGACGAAGTTATGAGTGGGTTCAGAGTGGCGCTTGGCGGTGCAATTGAGCGGTTTGGGGTTGAGCCTGACTTAGTTACTTACGGAAAAGTTATTGGCGGCGGTCTGCCCGTTGGGGCATTTGCCGGTAAAAAAGATATAATGTCTCGCCTTGCACCTGAGGGGAATGTTTACCAAGCAGGAACCTTGTCTGGAAATCCTCTAGCTATGGCTGCTGGTTTGGCTACACTTCTGGAGTTAAAGGCTAATCCACCTTATGAGCAGTTGGAAGCTATAACAGCTGCACTATCTCAGGGTTTGAAAGAAATCGCCGATAGGAAAGAGGTAGGATTTTCTTCTTCTTTTCTTGGCTCGATGTTTGGTATTTTCTTCACATCCGAGAAAGTCCAAAATTTCGCTGATGCTCAGAGGGCGGACCAAGAGAAATTCAAAAAGTTTTTTTGGAATATGTTCGAGAAGGGATATTATTTTGCGCCTTCAGCTTTTGAAGCAGGATTTGTCG
>CALIEE010000332.1 GCA_938022485.1 uncultured bacterium
GGTGCACCAACTAGGCGGCTGACTGAGTGCTTCTCCATGTATTCACTCATATCGAAGCGGATTAGTTCTAGCCCAAGTACCGAAGCTAATTGTCTGGCTACTTCAGTTTTCCCGACTCCAGTGGGTCCAGCAAATAGGAAAGACCCAACCGGTTTTTTCTCTCGTCCTAAACCGGCTCGGGAACGCTTTATCGCTTTAACTACTCCTGTTAGAGCTTCATTTTGACCAAATACTACCTGGCGAAGTCGAGTGCCAAGTTGTGAGAGCTTGTCTTTCTCCGAACTCGAAACAGTAGCGGCTGGTATTCTAGCCATGGTCGCAATTACTTGCTCAATATTTTCAGCTGACACAATCAGATTACAATCAGATTCTTTTTTCCCAAGTGCTTTGACGGCTCCTGCCTCGTCGATTACATCAATGGCTTTGTCGGGCAGGAACTGGTCAATAAGATGCTTCTTGGATAGCTCTGCTGCTCTAACCAAAGCCTTTTCCTCATAGGTTACAGAGTGATGATCCTCGTAGTGTCCTTTAAGACCCTTGAGGATTTCAATAGTTTCCTCAACGCTAGGTTCTTTGACGTCAATTTTTAGGAATCTTCTGGAGAGGGCAGGGTCTTTGCTGAAATTATTTTTATACTCTTCAAATGTGGTGCTTCCGATGCATCGAAAAGAATTGGAAGATAGGGCTGGTTTTAAGAGATTGGCTGCGTCAACGGAGCTTCCGGAAGTGGAGCCTGCTCCTACTAGAGTATGAATTTCATCTATGAATAGAACTGAATGATCAATCTTTTCCAGACATTTAACGACTCCTTTCAATCGTTTTTCAAAGTCGCCTCTATATCTTGTGCCTGCTAATAGAGAACCAAGATCTAGAGAAAAGATTTGAAGGTCTTTTAGCTTACGTGGAACTTTGCCTTCAACAATTCTTCCAGCTAGGCCCTCAACAAGAGCAGTCTTTCCTACTCCTTGGTCACCAACGAAGAGAGGGTTATTTTTGCTTCTTCTGCAGAGAATCTGGATTGCTCTTTGAAGTTCCTTATCTCTACCAATAAGGGGGTCAAGCTTACCGTCTTCGGCTTTTTTATTGAGATTTACGGTGAATTGTTTGAGAGGGTTTTCTTCTTTGCTACGACCGAGTTCATCTTCCGATTCTTCATCGAAGTCGACAAATTCCTGTAATTCTTCGATTGACTCTTCATGGGAAATGCTCTCTAGGATATCTAGGCGCGAAAGTCCCTGCATTTTTAAGAAATGAACTGCATGGCTTTCTGATTCAGTGAACAAAGCGGCTAGTAAGTCTCCAGAAGATATTTCTTCGGCGCTGGAGTACTGGTTATGAAGAATAGCTCTTTGTAAAACACGTTGGAATCCTAAAGATTGGCCCGGATCAATCAGAGCGTCTTTTGGTAGGCTTTCAAGTTTTAAAGTAAAGAAATCTTCTAGAGTGTTTCTGAGCTCGCTGCACTCAACATCACATTCAACCATTAACTCAATTATACTGGCATCCTCCAACAGGGCGTAGAGGAGATGTTCGACACAAATGAACTCATGCCGCCAAGATGATGCAACCCTTGCTGCCCGGATAATCGAATTTTCAGCTTCTTGATCAAACATTTCTAAACTATGCCTTTTCTAGACTACACTTTAATGGAAATTCATTCTGCCGGGCAAGTTGATGGGTTCGGCTGATCTTTGTTTCAGCGATGTCTTTGGTGAAAATCCCAGCCATGCCAGAACCATTGGAATGAACCTCCAGCATGATCTGTTCTGCCTCCGGCTCTGATTTTCTGAAGACTTCTTTCAATACTAATACGACGAAATCCATAGTGGTATAGTCATCGTTTAGCAGAACCACCTTGTACATTGGCGGCTCTTTAGTTTCATGGTCCACCGCCGTCAAGGTTTCCCCCTGGCTGTCCGGTTCCCAGTCTCCCATTACACTCTTCTCCTCTACAAAGGCCCGCTGATTAGTTCTTGAGTTAACGGGCTATTCTCTACTAACATTATAGCACTTGATGGAAATTTCAGTGCATTTGCTAAATTATTGAAATTGTTAATAAAAATCCAAAACCTATACCTCAGATTTGGTCTCAATGGTGAATTAGATGGAAGATAGTGTGTTCGAAGTGATGGGTATGGCGGTTACAATTCCCCTCTATGTGAAGCAAATGCTCGTAGCCGGCTTGTTAGGCACTCTTCTAGGAGCCGAGCGTGAGATCAAGCAGAAGGTAGCTTCAATTCGAACTTTTGCAGTTATCAGCTTGGGTAGCTGCATGTTTTCTTCACTTTCTGTGGCAGCTGCTGGGGCAAGTGTGAATGATTTGCCCTATGACGTGACGAGAGTTGCGGCTGGTATTGTAACTGGTATCGGGTTCTTGGGAGGTGGAGTTATTTTTAAAACCCGAGATAAGATCGAAGGTATCACGACAGGTGCTATGATTTGGATGACTGCCGCAATTGGAATGAGTTGCGGATTTAATCAAGTTAACTTCGCTTGCTGGTCTTTTTTAATGTTTTTTATTTTTCACCTTATCTCTAAGCCACTTTATACTTTAATAAACTATTTTAGACTCGGGGATGAGTAAGCAAAGTCTCCTAGCTTAGCAATAAATCACCTGGCTTAATCGAATTAGTTTGATGACTCATGCCGTTTCTATAGGTGTAGGGAGTAATAGATATATGTCCACTTTTGACTGTCGACATATCTCCAAATTTTAGTATTTGTTCATCATAGGTCCCCTGAAAATCATGGCGGAATGTACCATCTTCGTTGGGAAGGAAAACCTTTCCTAGTTTTCCAGCCTCCATTTCAGTGAATCGTAGCTCAAGCTTATCAGCTTCATCCCAAGGAATGTTGATCGAATAAAAGTCCGCCTCGCTAACTAGGCCTTGTTTGATTAAAGCCTCTATTGTTTGAAAAGTATTTTCGGAGAGGCGTTCAACTTTTGAACTAAGTTTTTTGAAATCATTGGGATCCCCTTTATGCCAAATCATAAATATTTCACTCGGAAGGTGGGCAGAAACTGCAATTGAGGGAATTCCCCTTAGAGCCCCTGCTCTGGCTGCCCCAACTGTTCCAGAGGACAGATAGTAGGGAAGACCTGCATTAACACCAATGTTAATACCAGAAATTATAAGCTCAGGTTTAAATTCAAATAAATTGTCAATTCCGAGGTAGCTACAGTCCGCAGGGGTGCCAGAGCAAAGAAAGCCATCCACTCCAGAGAGGGAATGTTTTTTCACTTCAATTGATCCGAAACGGCTTGCAGCTTGTGATACCCAGCTTCGCTCTCCATCAGGTATTACAAATCTTAGCTCCGAAAATAGACTGGCACTTTTAAGGGTTTCCAAAAAAGGCTTAAGTAGGGGAGAATTAATTCCGTCGTCGTTAGTTAGAAAGGTTTTCATAGGTTTAACTAAAAGTTAGGGTTGGCATTGAGGCACTAGAGCTCAAGACTGGATTGCTTAGTTTTTACCATAGATACTGAAACCACTTTAAATTATGTCCTTTTCTAGAGCCTAGTCTTGGTTTCAGTATAAGCTTTGCGTAAGCAAAGCCAAAAGACAGATATACCTCGTCTAAAAATATGCTGTGAAGCGAAGCTTCGCAAGAAAATCATAAAATCTCGGAAAAATGCTAAAATTATAACTTTTCCTGCCAAGAGCTTCGCTCTTGCAGCCATACTTCAGGTTTCAGTATACTTTTTGTTTGGCAGTGCTACGCACTGCTTATACCCCTTTACAAGGGTAGAGAAAAAAGCCGAAATTTAAAGTAGACGGGGTATATAGGCTTCGATCCGAGTTTAAAAAATATCAGATTTACAACTGAAAATTATAGGGCATGGAATTTTTTAAAATACAAAGAAGGGCAAGACAAAAGACAGTACTTCTGGCAATGTTTTTTTCCTTATCTTGTGTAGCTTATATATTTTTTACCTTTTTTGTTTTGCAAGTAATTTGGAACTTGGTTCTTTTTGCATCCAGACTTCGTTTTCATAGAAATGCTGAACAAGCTGTCGAGGCTATAGAAATTGAGTGGTTTAACCCTCTTCTATTTCAATTTGTCGTTCTTGGTACAATAACCTTCTTATTTATTGCGGCAGTACTGAAGTTTAATCAATTTAGGGACGGCTCTCATCGCTATGCCACCCAATACCTTGGTGGTAGGCCAGTCAGAAGAGGGATTAATCAAGAAAAAAAGGGGAGCGATAGCTTTAGAGAGCAACAGTTTCTTAATATCGTGGAAGAGATGGCAATTGCCGCTGGTTTGCCAGTACCTGGAAGTTATATTCTAGAACATCAAAAAGGTATTAACGGCTTCGCGTTCGCGACGGAACCTCGAGATGCCGCACTGATTGTGACTAGGGGAGCGATTGATACTTTAGATCGTGACGAGCTTCAGGGCCTGGTGGCCCACGAATTTAGCCACCTTGTTTCAGGTGATACTCGTTTGAATTGTGTCATGTTAGCCATTCTAAATGGTTATATCTTTCTTTGGGAAATTCAAATCAAACTTAGGGATGAATATACTAGATGGCTCTATTATATTTTTGTCCCAGCTTTGACGGCAGCAAGCTTTGGCTTGCCATTGGCAAATTTAATTAAATGCGCAATTTCCCGCACGAGAGAATTTAGAGCTGATGCTTTTGCTGTGCAAGCCACAAGGAATCCAGAGGGTTTAGCAGGGGCCTTAAAAAAGATAGGTGGCTGGCATGCTGGCTCAAGTATGAAGCAATACTGGGCTGAAGAACTCAGTCACTTTTATTTTGCAAATGGTGTGAGCAAAAGTGAATCAGGTTGGTTTAGTACTCACCCTCCTCTAGTGAAGCGAATTAGGAGTCTGGATCCTTACTTTCATGAGTCTTTCCCGCGAGTAATAAGGACTTTAGAACACCCGGAAGGTAAGGGTAGGGATTTGTTTGACGAGTTTGCTCCATCAGGAAAAGCTAAAGCCTTTGAGCCAGTGGAGATTTTTGGTTTGAGCAAGGAGGCATTGGGTCTTTCAATAGGTAGTTTAACTTTTGATTCTCTTTGCTACGCAGCTGCTATTAGAGAGCACTTAAGCTCTTCCCTTAAGGATGCTTACATTGATAAGGAGAAAGCTCCGGCGGTACTTTATGCAGTTCTTTTTCATGATTTAGTAGACACTGGCGTTGCGGAGCAGGGAGAATTCCCTTCATTTTTATCGGAGTCGGAGCGGAAAGTCTTTATTTCTTCCTACCAAGAAATTAGAGGGTTTGCCGTCAGTCTCAGACTTCCTCTCATAGATTTGCTAGTGGAAACGATCTCTAGTTTGCCAAAAGATAAGCGTTTACAGCTTATCAAAAACTGCAGAGAACTTTTACAGGACTCATCTGATCAGAATTTCCTAGCTTGGATAATTGAGATGATAATCGAAAGACGCGTAGAGCCAGGTTCTTCTAAGAGCCATGCCCCTGAGGTAAATATAGTTCAAGGTTGTCGCGACCATGCTTTAGCAAAACTCCTCTCTGTTTTGGCCAGATTCTCTCATCCTGAAGACTCACAAAAGGCAGCTGAGGCCTGGAAGAAAGGAGCATGTTGTGCAGGATTAGAGGGTGAGTATATCGAAAAGGGAAAGTCGTTAGGTGAGTTTAGATCTAGCTTAGAGGTTTTAGCTGGTATTTCTTTTGATTCAAGAGAAACTCTAGTGAAATCTTGTCTTGAGACCATTACTGAGGATGGTCGTATCAATGAGGGTGAGTTAATGGCATTTAGGGTGATTTGTGAATTTTTTGACCTACCTATTTCTCTTTTACCCTCTGAAGTTTCAGAGAGTTCATACCAAAGAGAAAGCCTAGTCTAGTTCTGCTTGTTTAGATAAACGTCGAGAGGTGCGATAATTTTCCGATAATCATGCCACCGAAGAACATACTTGAAACTAGTAAGATTTTA